>CAYXVH010000067.1:0-8293 GCA_964468615.1 uncultured Thiotrichales bacterium
TAATAATTTTTAGCCTTCTCGAATTTATGTTCCATCGCCTGCTGACCCTGTTCATCGGCCGAGGCTATTGTGAGTAAACCGATCGTAAGTGCGGCACCCATTAAACACATTGAGAGTATTAATAGTTTTTTCATTGTGACGTCCTCATGTTAGCTAGGTAATTCAATATACGGAAATGAAAGAATAAGGCATTTATCTACTAATACAATTTACACATTTGAGATACATTTGTGCCAAATTGGATATGAAATAGCAGCTAAAAGGAATTTTCTATTATATAAATTTAGATCCTATCGGATGTCCGCTTTGGGTCGTTAGCGGTCATTTAAAAAGCCTTAACAACTCTACTTCAAACTTCATTTAGAATCATAAGTCATACATTTTATCTTAAGTTATTGAGCAATTAATTCTTTAAGAATATCTTTTGTAATAATTCCTACATGCTCAAAAACTAATTCTCCATTAGGATTAAATACTAAATTTGTAGGAGTCCCTTTTAATTGATTAGCACCGAGATGAATAGAAACACCTCCATCTGCTAATAAATTGGGATAATCAATCAAATAGCTTTCTACAACTTCAGTAACATCTTCAATCTTTGCGTATCCAAAACTAGGAAAATCCAAAGCGATACCAAGTACAGTTGCATCTGATGTGTAATGTGCGTCGTGGAATAATACTAGTTCGGGCAATTCCTCTATGCATGCCGGACATTTTGGCCCCCAAATATTTACGACTGTCCATTTTCCATTACCAATATATTCACAAAGATTATGCTGTTTTTGGTCTAAGCCCATCAGTGATAAATCAGGACAACTTGCAAATGTATTGCAAGCCCCCAAACATTGCAAAAACAGGAAAACTGTTACAATTAGAATAAGACTAAATCTGTATTTTCCTTTTCTATTCATTTGGGTATGCCCGCTTAGTTTGCCTAACATTTTTTCTAAATGGGTTACGCACAATGAATGACTGCTTTGGGTCATTAGCGATCATTTTGCTCAATGCTTGAATCCGAGTAGAATCTTACATTTAGATGTTTATATAAGGATAAAGCCGTCCCCTCGGCACCAAACTTATCTAACGGTTTGTTATTTTACTATAAGAGCTAATGTCTGCTTTCGGCCAATAGCGGACATTAACGTGATAGTTCAATCACAGCAAATTACACCCTTTTGTTAAGTTTGAATCGCACACGTTTGTTTGACTCTTTCTGCAGGAATCTTTAGCTGGGAAAATAAATATTTCTTAAATGAATCTTGATATTGTTGGGCATCAATGGCCTTTTGCATACAAAGAAGCCATGCATCACGCTCAGCATCCCCAATGGCTAGATGCTTATGCGCTTCAGGAATGTTGATTCCACCATAGTTCTCCGAATAAAGTCTTGGGCCGCCAAGCCATCCACTGAGAAAGTACGTTAATTTTTTTCGAGATTCGGTTAAATCTTGCGGATGCATTTTTCTGATTATTTCTGACTCAGGAAATGTCTCCATGTTTGAGAAAAAATCATCCACGAGACAGGTAATACCAATAAGTCCACCGGCTGCATGATAAGAGTTAGTCCCCACGCCATATTCGTGTTCATTTGGTTGCATTAATTAATCTCAATCTGTTTCTAAGATGTGACGTTCTTCAAATTCAATTATTTCGCCACATTTTAAATCTTGAATATACTTAGGGTCATCTTCTAACTGCCCTAAGAATTTATTCTCTTGTACTAATAGAATTTCAACCCACAATTGCTCAGTACTTAGTATTTCAGGATTGTCATTTTTAATATTAAATATAAGCTTTACTTTATGACCTTTCTCTAAGGGTTCAATGACATCTGTTGAAGGTTTAGAAAATTTATGTGGAACCTCATCTACCAACTTTTGTGCATCACCTAAACTCCAACTTTTATTTTTCACTGTTTCTCCAATTATTTACGGTAAGGATATAAATAGAATTGAATTAGATAACAATAATGTTTGTTTTTGACCACACGCTGTCATTTAAATATTGCTTTATGAGTGCCCTTGGATAAGCTGGACCCACCCTCGAATTAAATCAAAATATATAAACTCCACACCAATAGACTCTACCTTGCGAACGTCACCATTATTCGGAATGTCATAGTCTTCCAAACCTTCTAAAGCAAGTGCGTTAGCCATTGCGGATTTTTGCTGTCGCTGGTATGGAAGTTGCTCGAGATGCAATTCTTTTGCTGTCCAGATCATTCCGTCTCGTTCTATTGGCGATGCTTTCGCAAAATCAGCAGAAAGAAATACAGCAGATGTACCTGCCATTTTTTTGTAGGTGGTTGTGCTCATTATAAATTTGTCTTGCCTAATAAAGTGACATACGAACAAACGAAGAATAAGCGTTCCAATACTAGAGTTTCTTGTTCTACCTCAGCTTATTTGTTGATTTTAGGTATAGGAAGAAAAAAAGCTCAACATAAATGGAATATATTTGCCCTTTTTCTCAAAACTCTATCGGGTCTCCGATGTGAGGCCAGCTAAAGTTTGTTGAAATTTTATGAATGTCCGCTTTGGGTCGTTAGCAGACTTTAATCTATGTTGTTTTGAAGATTCCAACCTAACATCCCTCTAATTAATTCTGTGAGTGCCCGCTTTCGGCCAATAGCGGACATTAGTTCAAAGCAGGAATTTCCTTAATCGCTAATAATTGGCTTAATAGCAGTAAATTTTATGCTCGCAATTTTGTTTTGAGTCATAGCAACATCTTCTTTGGCAGGAACCGGAGTGTATTCAGCGCCAGGACAACATGCCATTTCATCTAATTCTTTGGATGCTAGTAGGTGTTGCGCGACAAGATTTACATCTGTAAATCCAATATTTTTAATGGCTTCGAAATAGGACTCCTTGTCGATTGCACCTCCGACACATCCTGACCAAGTCGTTTGAAATCGCTCTTGTACACTTGAATCAATCTTTTCGGTGTAGACAACATCTGATATGGCGAGACGACCACCAGGTTTTAGGATGCGGTAGGCCTCTCGATATATGTTTTCTTTATCTGGGCACAAATTGATTACACAATTCGATATCACTACGTCAGCAACCCTGTGCGGGAGGCCTGTCTGATCCAGGTCAGCAACACGAAACTCAATAATGTCGGGGAATTCTACTTCATCTATGGCTTGTTTCGCACGCTCAATCATTTCAGACACAAAATCTACACCAATCACTTTCCCACTAGGCGCAACCTTTTGAGCTGCAAGAATGACATCGATCCCTGCACCACACCCAAAATCCACAACGATTTCTCCTGGCTGTAGTGTCGCAAAACCTGTGGGGTTACCACATCCTCTAGATAGACTAAGCGCAGATTCTGGTAATAACGAAATGTCCTCTTGCGTATATAACCCGTGATCTGTGGCGAAACTAGGACTTTTAGATGCCTCAATTGCACAGCAAGAATTCGCTATGTTCATGCCAGTCTCAGCACATTTACCGTAACGTTCTTTGACGATTTCTTTGATTTCATTATCCGTGAGTCTTGGCTTTACACTTTTTTCCATAAAGTTATGTGCTTAAAATTCCCTGGGTATCATCAATTAAATATTCTCGATTATGCTTGCGTTCAGAAGGACCTAATTTGTAACCTATTTGCTCATTTATTTTTTCCGCAATTTGTCGTTCGCCTTCACTCGCATATTTTTCATCCCACTCTGCCAGCACATGTTTCATATATCGATGCCACAAAGGTGGAATCAATGCCAGTACAAACATCGGAAGATAACCTTTACCCATGTTAGGTGCACCCAAGCTTTTTAACTTCCAAAATTCGGTTTCGCCTTGGGCATGGTGATCGGAGTGGCGGCCGATTTCAAAAAACAGCATGTCTGAAAAAGCAGTCGTGGTGCACCATGAATGCCGTGGTTCCCAGGTCTTTCCTTCTTCTCGAATCAGACCGTAGTGTTCGAGATAGTTCAGCGCCTCTAGTTCAAAATTAGGAATTACCCATAGGTAGAGAAGTACACCAAGCCCTAACCATTCACCTGCAAACCAAAATAAAACAATCATGGGAACACTCATCAGATAACCACGTATCCAGCGGTTTTGCCAAGATAGAAAAGTGATATTAGCTTTTGCAAGACGATCTTTATCAAGATCAAAAAGATATTTAGACTGACCATAGTGCGAGAGAATAAAATGCATATATACATTTCGGCCTCGCGGTGGCGTTGCAGGATCGCGTTCCAATCCAAGATTTAAATGATGATCATAGATGTGAGCATATGGAAAATGGGCTGCACCTACGAACCCCATCATCCAGCGTGCAATGACAAAACTGACACCTTTACGATGTCCAATTTCGTGCCAAATACTAATTGCGAGTCCTAACCACACTGCCACGGACATCATTACGCCATTAAGTTCTAACCCTGTAGTTCCACGTTGTAATGTAATCCCAGCAATTTCTATAGTTTGAATAGGGACTCCGGTTACATATTCATTCACTCGCCATGCAACGGCTAAGAAAAGCAAGATATTAATCAGCACAGCCCCATACAAAAGGCTGTTAAGTAGAATGGGGATGCCTAACGATTTTCCATTATTATCGTATCCCGTGCCTAGTGTTTGCGCCGTCACGATGGTGTCGGTAACAATCGCAGTAACGAGTAAAGCAAGACCTGTCCATACCCAAACACCACCTATGATGACACCTAACAATGTTAAGAGTAGTGATACCGGCAGGACTAAATATTGTAAATTTACGATTATTTTTTTCATTGTTGATAGTGAACAAAAATCCTAAATTTCAATGTTATCGATGTGCATTTCAATGTTTATGATTTAGATCAGTTACCTGTTTAAAACGTTAGATGAAGAATTGCTCGAATGTCCGCTTTGGGTCGTTAGCGGACATTAAACTGTATTGTTTTTGAAGTTTCCAACCCGATTTCCCCTTTAACAGTTTAATTTATGTCCGCTTTCGGCCAATAGCGGTCATTCACGTTTGGAGTATTCATATTTAATTCTTTCCAATTAACCAAGCATAAAGAAATGAAAGTGGCCATATAAATAAGATAAAAATAAACCACATTAACCTGCTAGATGATAATGAGTGGAAAAGCGAGCAAATCCAAATTAAAAAAATACTTATACCACCTGCTATAAATACAGCCCATTCCCACCACTGTATTTTTGGATTTATATCTATTGAATAGAGTCTAAAGAAAAAATATGAAATAAGTACCAATGCACAAATCGTAGTAACTACGACAAATTTCCGATTATTTATTGGATTCATATAAGACTAAGAGAAGATAAATCTATGAAATTCAAAATGTCCGCTTTGGGTCGTAAGCAGTCATTTCGTACTTAGAAGTCTATTGAACAAAAGTAATTACTGATCGACCGGCTCACAACTTGGACAGATTTCTAGATCACTAATCTCTTGTTTGGTATATCTAGGCACAATGTGCTGTGGACAATTCCTGTCCCAAGCTTCTATATGAATTATAAATGCACGCTCAACTTGGCCTTTGTATTCGGATATTGAAAGTTTTTCAATTAAATCAACGTCCCCTTCAATGACCTCTGCTGTTCCCCAGAGTTTAATACGTGCTCTGTTCGGATAGTCCATAAAGAAAAGACACACTTTATTATTGTCTTGCAGATTCCCATAAGAAATAAATTGCCTATTTCCTGAAAAGTCTGCAAACCCTAGTGTTCGACTATCAATAACTTTTAAAAAACCTTTTGGTCCACCGCGATGCTGGATATAAGGTTGCCCTTCACTATTTACTGTAGATATATAAAATGAATCTCGTTCTGCAAGAAAGTCTCTCAGTTGATAGTTAACGGTATCTTGCCAACTACCTCGTTGTTCCATATTCGCATAGGAACTGCGTGATTCTTTTCGTTTTTGGATTTCTTTAACTGTGTCGGTAAATGCAATATCATTTATATACTCTCTCATAGCTATTCTCCGACTCCATATACTCGTAATTCAATTATAGTTTAATTCATCGCACGTCCGCTTTGGGTCGTAAGCGGACATATTGAAGCTTTGTTTTGAACATTCCAACCTAACATTCCCCTAAACGGTTTAGTTTATGTCTGCTTTCGGCCAATAGCGGTCATTCAATTAAGTAGGCTATATATTATTTAATCAAATCTAACACAGCGTTAGCTGCCTGTTCTGATGACGCTGGATTTTGGCCGGTAATTAAATTTCCATCAGTGATAGCATATGGATGCCAATCATCTGCGCTAGAATAAACTCCGCCTTTAGCCTTTAACTCGTCCTCAACTAGAAAAGGCACGATCTCTGTAAGTTGGACTGCGTCCTCCTCTGAGTTGCTAAAACCAGTCACTGATTTCCCGTCAACTAACGAAGAGTCGTTCGATGCTTTAGTGTGCCGAAGTACTCCCGGCGCATGACAAACCGCAGCAACAGGCTTTCCAGAATTAAACATTGTCTCAATCAAGGCTATTGAATCTGGGTCTTCTGCTAAATCCCAAAGTGGTCCGTGACCCCCAGGATAAAAAACAGCGTCGTAGTCGCTCGGTGAAATTTCAGATAAACGAACTGTATTTGCTAATGCAACTTGTGCGCTGTCATCTTGTTTGAATCTTTCAGTTGCTTGTGTTTGGAAGTCTGGCTCATCACTTTTGGGATCCAGCGGGGGTTGCCCTCCTTTAGGTAAAGCAAGCGTTATGTCAGCACCTGCATCCTTGAATACATAATATGGAGCTGCAAATTCTTCTAGCCAAAATCCAGTTTTCTGTCCCGTATTTCCGAGCTTGTCGTGTGAAGTAAGCACAATGAGAATTTTCATTTTTATCTCCTAATTTTTGGCAAATTTTCATAGCCGATAGACTAACTACAACTATACTGAAACCCCGAATTACTTATTTTGTTAATGTCCGCTTTCGGCCATAAGCGGACATTTGTTGCGTTTATAATCTACACTAAAGCATTCTTGAGATGCTACAAACGTTAAGTATCAATATTTCATGGAATATTTTTCTGAGCTAGGTTATTTCGGCCTTTTTATTGCCGCATTTTTAGCAGCATCAATATTACCTTTAAGCTCCGAAATTGTATTAAGTATTTTATTGTTAAGTGGGTTACCACCTATTGCATTAGTAGCCATTGCTACAACCGGCAATGTATTAGGTTCACTTACAAATTATGCCTTGGGCTATTGGGCCAGTTTGGCAGTCATAAAAAAGTGGCTAAAGATTTCTGAAGAGGAGTTTGTTCGAGCAGAGCAGCGTTTTGTGAAATACGGCCAATTCTCTCTCTGTTTTGCATGGGTGCCAATTATTGGTGATCCATTGACCGTTATAGCTGGAGTCTTGCGTATCCGTTTATGGTTGTTTGTCATTTTGGTCGCAGTTGGTAAATTGATTCGTTATATCGTTATTAGTTATCTTGTACTGCAAGCATATTGATTTAGCATCAATACCTAAACGTCCGCTTTCGGCCATAAGCGGACATTAAAATGATTGTTAAGACTTAGAGGGCACTATAAGAACAGGTGTGTTACTCAAGCGTATGGTGTTTTCAGCCGTGCTACCTAATATTAGTCTTTTTATCCCAGTTTTCCCTCGTGTGCCCATGATAATTAAATCCGCCCCCCAATCACTAGCTATTGATACAATTCCTTTGCTTGCCTTTCCTTCTGGTAAAAATCGTTCGAATTTTTTTGCGTTAATTTGTTTGGCAATACCATCAATAATTTTATCAGCCTCAACCTTTAGTTTAGCAATTTGCACCTGAGGAAGTCTTCCAGATTTGCCTTCATTATTTACTTTTGATGTGTCGATTACAAAGACTACAGCGATACTAGCACCCAGCTGAGAAGATAAATTCACGCCATGCTCAGCGGCACTAATGGAATGTTCACTACCGTCAACTGCAATTAATACTTTTTGATAAGGCATTTTAAAATTAGTCCAAATTTAAGAATGTTTATAATTAATAAAATTGCTTTCGGCCAATAGCGGTCATTCAGCCTGTAGCCACGCACGTGCTTCATCAGTCTGATCTAATGTGAAGGTTCTAATCTTACAAGAGATTAAAGCGCCTGCTGCTTTAGAGATCGGACTTAGCCAACCTATATCTGAAACCACTGCACAGTGACTGATATGTCTGATATGTTTTAAATTCTTTATATCGAACTTAACCCCTTCCCACACCATGGAGGCATCAATGCCTTCTAGTGTACGAATCACTTCAAGTAACTTGATACGGCCATGTTTTTCAATAAAGTTTTCTAACTGTATCGCAATGTTATTGAAATCCTCATGCGTCACTTTTCCATCTA
>CAYXVH010000068.1:0-5690 GCA_964468615.1 uncultured Thiotrichales bacterium
ATAAGCAAGATTGCTTGCATTTGCATTAGATACTTTTTGTCTGCCGCTGCGTATTCTTCCCATGTTGCTGCCAGTCGAAGGGATGTTTAATCCGGTAGTTACTGCAAGATCAGCGCTTAGGCCGTTGTTCCAGTGATGACTTCCTCCTACGCCAGCTTCCCACCATGTAGCAGGAATAATAACGTTCTCAACATCGTTGCGTTCCACACCATAAAAGGTTGGTGGTTCATGTGTTTCGTTTATTATACCTGTAGGTAATAAGAATACGCCTCCACGTACTTGCGAACTATCTGCAATGTCGTATTCAATATAAGCTTGTTCGACTTCAACTTCACCATCAAGTGGGGAGCCATCCGATTCTACGCCACCATGCTCAATTTCAAATTCAGAAACAAAGCGAAGGTCGTCATTAAATTCTTTGCCAACAAAAACTACAAAACGATGTAGGTCAGCCTCATCGACATCGCGTTCGCTATCGTCTGCTTCTAGATTGTTATAGTGCACTTCACCGTATCCACCTAAAGAAATGCCTTCAAAAGCATCGAGAGGGCTGTCTTCAACTACCTCTGCGGTAGCATTCGCAACTTCATTTGCCTCATCTGCTTTTTCTTCTGCGCGTGTAGCTGTTTCCATGGCTTGTTTTTGCTGAATCATTAAATACTCAACTGCCTTTTTAAGGTTTTCGTATTCTTCTCGATCTACCGAGATTTGCTCTGCTTGTATAGGCAGAGTGATGGCAAATAGAGCTGCTAAGGCCATTATTTTGCATACTGGTTTTATATGTTTCATTTGAAATATCCCTTAAAAACAAATAGTTATATATGATTAGTTGATTTACTTGTTTCGCAATTAACGTTTATAGTAATACTAATGAGAATGATTCGCATTTATATATCTAATTGAGGGTAATTTGCCTAAGAAACGAAGTTTTTAAGCGCTCTATTGAAAGGAAATTATTCGGTAGAACGTATTATTGCAGTTAGAATTGCCTGCAACATGAAAAGTCAATCCGCAATTCTCAACTTCTTACTATCTATTTCTTTATTATGTGTGAGTTTTTATATCGCCTGGAATCTCAATGCAGCTGCAAACTTTCTGTACTCAACTTGGTACGAAGTGCTTAATCTTGATGAGACTATTAGTAAATACGCGCCTGATAATAAATTTAGGAATGGTTTTGAACATACAAATCAACAACAACATATTGAACTGTTTTCGGGAATAGTTGCGGGTATCCAACGCGATGGGGAAGGTTTAAGAGATTTAAGTTACATAGATGAAGAAAAACACGCAAAGCGAACATTACTTACGGATGCTGAAGTGATACATCTTGAGGATGTGGCTAATTTGGTAAGTAAATTTAAATATCTAGTTATTTTTGGATCTCTAATTGCATTTGTTATTTTTATATTTATGCGTTCTAAAAATACGCCTATAGCAAAATTTAAACGTCACCTGCTTGGTGGAATAGGAACAATACTTGTTTTTGCTGTTTTAGTGATGTTGATAGGGCCAACAAAAATCTTCTATGTTGGTCATGAGCTTATATTTCCTAATAACCATCAATGGTTTTTTTACTATGAAGAATCATTAATGAGTACGATGATGAAAGCTCCAGTATTATTTGGGCCCATTGCATGTCAGTTGCTTTTATTAACGGTTCTGCTTTGGTTGGTAGCGTTATACCTCTTGCAGAGGTTTCAAGCCATGTCTAGAAAGGTTTGACGACAGCCAGAATTACAATTGCGAAAAGAGCAAGCACCGGCGCCTCGTTAAACCAGCGATACCATACATGTGATTTGGTGTTCGCGTCATTCGCAAATGCTTTTACCAATTTTCCGCACCATAAGTGGTACACAATGAGCAGTATGATGAGAAGTAATTTAGCGTAGATCCACCCGCTAGATGCATAAGCGCTCCAGTTTGCTACAAGTAACAATGAACCAAATACTATGGCCAATGCCATGCTGGGTGTGGTGAATCGATAGAGTTTACGCTGCATGATGTTAAAGTGCTCTTTGCAAGCTTGCTCTTCTGTCATTGCGTGGTGCACAAATAAGCGGGGTAAATAAAATAATCCAGCAAACCAGGTGATCACAAATATAATATGAAAGGCTTTTATCCAGGGAAAGAAAGTTAGAAACATGTTTAGTTCGCTTGTATGTTCTTAAATATCGTAGGAGCTTTTGAATTTTTCTTTAGTGAGAATTCCATACACACGGATTATATCAGGTCCTATGGTGCTACTAATACAAAGCGCTTCAACGCCTTCTTGTATAAAATGTTCACGTGCAGAATCTGCAGTAGCACGTAAATCTATGCAGCTGACCTGTAGTCGTTTGGCAGGAATCTCCATTAAATCAATCTCAGCTACTTCCTCTTCTTTATCGTCTTGCAGATAATTGCTTAAGTCAGAAGTAGGTAGAATTGCGATGGGTTCATCTTTTTCGATCACAATCCATTCTTTATTTTGCTTCACTAATGCTTCGGCTTGTTCATTGCTAATGATATTGGCGCTTCGATGTATATTGCGATTCATTACATTCGCTACACCTACTCGACGTAGAGCTTGCACCATAGGTTCATGTCGGTAGTCCAGGCCTTTTAGTTGCATCAACATTCTATAAATTGATCGCTGGCCAAATAACTGGCTTGCAGTAAGCTGCGCAGTAACAATCGCTAACATGCCTGGTAGAATAATATTTGGATTGCTAGTAAGTTCAAACACAGCAGTTAATGCCGCAAGAGGGGCTTGTAAGGTTGCCCCCATCATAGCTGCCATACCGATTAGCGCATACAGGCCAGGATGAGAAGATAATTCTGGGAGAATGGGTTGTGCCACAATGCCCATAATGCCTCCCAAGCTTGCGCCGATGACAAACGTTGGGCCAATTAATCCAGCTGGTAAACCCAGGCCAATACTGCAAGCAGTGGCAATAAGTTTTGCTGCAAAGATTATTAGTAGTAATGTTAGGCCGATATTATTGACTAGGGTATTGTTCACCGTGTCATAGCCGATTCCCATTATTTGTGGTGCAACGATAGCAAGCAGTCCGGTAATGCAGCCCGCGAGTGTAAATTTAATCCAGGTGGGCAATTTTTTGCCTGCTAAAGCAGATAGTCTAGTTAAGTAAATAAATACAAATGCGGCGATACCGGTTACTACACCTAGAAACATCACATAAGGAAGTTCTAGTAAATTGGTAAGTTGGAAATTGGGTACGGAAAATACCACTTCGGTCCCAAATACAGCTCGCGTAACTGCGGTAGCACTAACTGCTGATAAAATGACGGGCAGGAAACTGGCCAGAGAATATTCCATCATTACCACTTCAAGCGCGAAAATTACGCCAGCTAATGGCGTATTAAAAGATGCACCAATGGCTGCGGCGGTTCCACAGGCGACCAGTGAGCGAATGGTATTGTTGGGTAAGCCAAGTTGTTGGCCTATCAAGCTGCTGGTTGCGGCACCAAGATGAATCGCTGGGCCTTCGCGACCTAAAGACTGTCCGGAAATGATCGACATTGCGCCACCAAGATATTGCAACACTAAACTACGAATGCCTAAATAGCCTTGATGATAGGAAAGTCTTTCCATTACGTGTGATACGCCCACAGTGGAATCTTTTTTAGCAAGTAATTTATATAGAGCAGCAACTAGAAGTGCTCCTGCGACTGGTAGTAAAACCCTTAGATGGAGAGGTAAGCCCTCATAATTTTCTGGGTCTCCATATGGTAAGAAAAAAGTTTGTGCGGCTTCTATAAGAAGCCGAAATGAGATGATGACGAGCCCTGTCATCAGACCAGCAAGGGTGCCTAATATTGCCAGTTGAATTAGGGCATCTGGTCTTGAGGTACGCAGGCGCAAATTTTCGAGTGCTTTTCGAAGCAATTTACGAATCGATGAGTCCTTTTTCATGAGCTAGATTATGCCATAAGAATTTATAGGGTCTGTTACCAAAGGATTTATAAGTACATGTGTGTTTTTCTTTTGGATAAACATATTAGCTTGTATGATGCACCAAGATTTATACCAAGAGCTAAATTTAGAGCATGAATCGACCGTCTCTATTTAAGAAGTATTAGGAAATAAGACTTATGGTTTCAGTTGGAATAGTTGGAGGAACAGGATATACCGGAGTGGAGCTGCTGCGCGTTCTCGCTATGCATCCCAATGTCGAAGTTAAAGTAGTGACTTCACGCAGTGAAACGGGTAAAAAAGTTTCCAGTCTGTATCCAAGCTTGTTATCCAGTTTTGCCTTGGTTTTTACCAAACCTGATGTAGAAGCCTTAAAAGAATGCGATTGCGTATTTTTTGCAGCGCCTAATGGTACTGCAATGCAAATGGTGCCCGAACTATTGCAAGCGGGTGTTAAGGTAATCGATCTTGCAGCAGATTTCCGCATCAAAGATCCAGCAAGCTGGGAGCATTGGTACAAGCAAGCACATGCATGTCCTGATGTGTTGCAGACAGCTGTATATGGATTGCCTGAGCTACATAGAGAAGAAATTAAAAAAGCGCAACTCATTGCTAACCCTGGTTGTTATCCGACAGCTGTAATACTAGGTTTCTTGCCGTTGCTTAAGGCAGGAATTGTACAAGATGCACAGCTCATAGCAGATACTAAGTCTGGTGTGAGTGGTGCCGGACGGGCAGCGAGTGTGCCGGCACTCTTTGGTGAAGTAGGTGAGAATTTTAAGGCATATAATGTTAATGCACATCGTCATTGGCCAGAAATCAAGCAAGAATTAGAAATAGTAGCGGCTCATGATGTAAATTTTGTGTTCACACCACATTTAGTTCCTATGGTGCGCGGAATTTTTGCAACCTTGTATGTGACAAAAACAGAGGACATTGCTGATTTAACTGGACTTTATCAGCAGCATTATAAAAATGAGCCATTTGTGCAGGTGTTGGAAGAGGGCGTGCTGCCTGAAACAAAACATGTTCGTGCATCTAATCAGTGTATGTTGTCAGTATCGAAGCCCTATGATGGCGATACCGTAGTAGTCTTATCGGTAATTGATAATTTAGTAAAAGGTGCTGCTGGCCAAGCAGTTCAGAATATGAATTTAATGTTTGGTATCGAAGAAACTACTGCTTTAATGCAGCCAGGATTATTCCCGTAAGATTTCGATTATTTGTCATGAAATTAGAAACACATAAATATAGTCAACATAAAGGCTCGTACCTGGTTTCATTTGGGGTTACCGCAGGGTTCTTTTTGCTTTCATTGTTTTTCGCGTATTGGGTTGGTGCAAACGGTTTAAATATTCCATTCATATCATCGCAAAGCACTATAGAATTTGCAGATAGTGATGAAAAAATAAAATATTTAGAAAAAACTGTTCGCGAACTAGAGCATGATTTAGCTTATGTGGAACGTTCAACCAAGGTTGAACTTGCGGCGGTTGAGGAAATGAAAAAAACTTTGCAAGAGAAAGATCTTGAATTGTTGGAGTTAAATCAAGAATTGCATTTTTACAATACGCTTTACACTGCAAACACTGATAATACATTGGTGCATATCAAGGCATTTAACTTACATAAAGATGCAATTACAGATAAATATGTTTATGAGTTAGTTTTGACAGGTGTGCCTAAAAAGAGTGAGAAAAAAGTATCTGGAGTTATTGGTTTAAGTGTGGATGGAGAGGAGCAAGAGATACTAAAACGTTTAGTATTTGAA
>CAYXVH010000069.1:0-3490 GCA_964468615.1 uncultured Thiotrichales bacterium
CAAGCTGCCAAAATAGAGCAACTGAATATTCTAATGAGTAACCCAAGGCACCGTCCGCTTCAACCGGTAGTGAATGACGATAGATATAGATATCCTCAATCACTTCAAAGCTTTTCGGGTATTCATCAGTCTTAGGACATATAATTGAAACCGCGTACCCAGATTTAACCAATGTAGTAGCTTCTTGCCATACCCTTCGATCAAAGGGAACAGGCAAATTTTCAACTATAATTAGAACTCTTTTTTGCTTACCAGCAGATGCCATGATATTGATCCTGAGCTACTTCAACCCCAGATAAGCGGACCAAATCAATTATGCTTTGGTTTGAATTTAATTTAGTTGTTATGCTGTTAAATTCATTGTCTCCATTCCCAATCACTATGGTATTAGCATGGCTCATAACTTCATCTATTGAATCGCATAATAAATTAGAAATATGTGGAATATGATTCAATATGTAATCCTTATTTGCTCCGATTAAGGCAGCAATATTTACATTTCGATCATAAATACGAATGTCATATCCTTTGCCTAATAGCCGCTCAATCAATTCCACAATAGGACTTTCTCTTAGATCATCTGTGCCGGCCTTAAAGCTCATACCTAAAATACCAATATTTTTATGCTTGGCTTCAATAACCATCTTTATACCATTTTCAATTTGCAACTGATTACTAGGTAGGATGGCATTTAAAATTGGCAAATCTAAATCGAGACTTTGTGCCTTGTAAGTTAGTGCGCGCACGTCTTTAGGCAAGCATGAACCACCAAATGCATAACCTGGCTTTAAATAGTATGGCGATAAATTAAGTTTTAAATCATGACAAAAGATATCCATCACCTCATGTCCATCAAGTTCTAATTTTTTGCAAATATTGCCAATTTCATTGGCAAAACCAACCTTAAGTGCATGCCAAACATTATCAACATATTTAACCATTTCTGCTGTTTTTACATCTGTACGTATAAGAGGCGCGTCCATTCCTTCATAAAGAATAGCCAATGTATCGCCACTTTTTTCATCACTCTCACCGATAACTGTTTTAGGTGGATTATAAAAATCGTAAACAGCTGTACCTTCTCTAAGAAATTCTGGGTTATTACACACACCAAAATCTTTACCTGCTATTTTCCCAGAAGAATTCTCAAGTATAGGAATTACAGTATTCACCATACTTCCGGGTAGCATGGTGCTACGTGCAACAACAATATGAAACTCATTTTTATCTCGCAGCACCTTGCCAATTTCCTGACATACACTCTCAACATATTTAAGATCTAAATTTCCATTATCTTGACTAGGAGTACCAACACATATTAATGAAATGTCAGAATTGTTAACGGCATCTTTAACATCCACAGTTGCCCGTAATTTATTGTTAGTGACTGCTTCTTTAATAATATCCCCAATATCTTTTTCGATAACGGGTGTTTTACGTTGATTGATTAAATCAACCTTGGTCTGGTTTGGATCTAGCCCGATTACTTCATGATCATTTTTAGCTAAACATCCAGCAGAAACCGTGCCAACATAACCCAACCCAAAAATACTGACCTTCATAGACGTCTCCGTACATCGTATAGTTTAAATTTAGATCCCAAGTTGAATCGAAGCATACCTTGTTAAATGAACATCTTATATGACACTCATCTCAACACAGAGTGTTTGATTTATATTTATCCGCAAAATGGTAAGCGCCCAAACAAACTGAAAGTGTGGCTAGTGTCGCTTAACGTTATTGACTGATTTTTTAGGCATCCTTCACTTTAAGCCCGTAACCAACTAGATAGATCTCGCTGAATAAGCTCTTGCAGTCTTAAAATATCATCTCTAAATACGGCCAGCATCTGCTCCCGGACCTCTAATGATAAAGGTGGTGGTTTCGCGAGATTCCTTTGCCGTATATTGCGCCCGATAATGGTGAGCGATTCAGGTATTAGAAAATTAATCGATTTTTTTATTGATGGATTTTTTATTATATTAAAGAAGGAATTTAAAATTTTATTTTTTGGGATCCCACCCAGATTGTACTGCTTCGAGATATCCGGTGTGTAGGTATTATCAACTCCAAGAAACGTAAAAAGCCTTTGTGCGATTTTTAATGGATCGGCTACTAGATCTTCAAATAATACAACTTCAATTTGGCTATTATCATATACGTCCATGTACCGTTTCAGCTTATCATAATAAAAACCTGTCCGAACCCACCTTTCATTTGACCCAATGGCTTCAGAAATAGACCTGTTCTCATTGCCAGAGCGGTAACGCATAATAAATTCGGAATAGGTTCTGTCTATTGGATTACGCAAACTAGCTATTAATTTAGCACTCGGAAGACATTCACGTATACGTTCAGCCGATCTCGCATTGTTTAAATATTCCGGAGAAGCTTCACCGATCGCCTTTTCATTTTTAACTTCATGAAATAAAGCCTCATACTCTTGCATTGTTGTAATTGGATATGTTTTTGGAACTTTTCGTCGATGATCAGGATTATTTTCGTCGTAGGCGAAGAAACGCGCTTCTTTCAAAGCGGGCATATAAATTTCGGGATGTTCTCTCAAGTAGTGATATAAGGATGAAGTTCCTGCCTTATGCGCACCAATAATTAGGAAATTCGGTAGTGTCATGTGATCTTTCTTTACCCGAATGATTTGTTTCTTACAGTTAAACCAATCATTATTAATGACAGATGAAATACAATCCTTAGTAACATTCTCGAAATCCTATTACACGAATAAATCAATATTGGTTTGTAAGCAGGTACGGCCTTTGATCGGTGTCTCCCAAACCACAGTGGATGTTGGAGTCTTGACATCAAAATGTCTTGAAATCCATCCTCGTATAGGATGGGTTGCACCTGCATATTTATTTATTTTCACATTTGATTGCTTTGTGGTCAGACTGATTTGAATACCAGCATTATTTGCGATTATTTGCTGGTTGGCGAGGGTAACTTTGCAATCTTCGGAAAAGTGCCAGTATCTATGCACTGTATGGGCTTCTTTACATTCAAATATATCATCAATGACTATCCTATTTTCTGATTTAATTAACCGTATTGCTCGCTGATGAGTTACTGGATCGACCAAACACTCATATCCATTGTGCAAACCTTCAAACTCTTCTTTAGTGTCATTAACATCCCATCTGATACATTCAGCCTTTGCATGTCGCACCCACATAAAATTCCCACCAATCTCTGATTGATCCTGTTCATCTACTATCGCAGTATTATGCGCCGAAGTTCCACGGAAATAATTCCTCCAACCAAGTTCAGTGTGATAGGCATATGTACCAGGATCAATAAGAAACTCACGACCGCCTACTGAGAGCACCACTGCCAAGGCATCTGCATGCCCATGTGCAGCAATACTAAGAAAACCCAAAGGCCCAGCATCGACAATCATGCGAATTTCCCGGTCAGTTTCAAAATCATTTCCCAAAACATAGTATCCACTCTCGGGAAAAGCCCTGCGTACTGATTC
>CAYXVH010000070.1:0-4277 GCA_964468615.1 uncultured Thiotrichales bacterium
AAAACATACAGTCGAACAAGTAAAAGGCCTAATAATCAAAGTAAATGCTTTGCAGGCTTCTTCTATTAGTAACGCTCAAGAAGAAGCATCTAAAGCTTATCAAAAGACAGATGAGACTTCGGCTCTGGAAGAGACTGAGCCACCTAAAGATCAATATGCTCAAGCAATTAAAGATGCTGCGTTAGCTCGTGAGCAATCAAAGCTAACTATAGAAGAAGAAACACCAGTTCAAGATAGTGTAAACACTCAAAGTTCTGCTGAGAGCAATGTTAATTATTCAAAAGAATCAACAAAACCCGTTGAGTATAAAGAGAATGCTTTTTTAGAAGGAATATCGAATACATTCAATGCGGTTATAGGATTTTTCACCACCGGTAACGTATTAGTGAAAGTAGGCGTGGTGGTTTTGTTTTTCGGTGTTTCTTTCCTTGTAAAGCTCGCTGCTGAGAATGCGTTATTTCCAATTGAGTATCGTCTCATTGCAGTTGCAATAGGGGGTATCGCTATGTTGGCCGTGGGCTGGCGTTTGCGAGATAAACGACCAGAGTATGCAGTTGCGTTACAAGGTGGCGGAATTGGCTTTCTTTACCTAACGGTCTATGCAGCATTTAGACTTTACCACTTGCTACCTTCAACCATTTCATTTGCTCTGTTAGTGTTAATTGCAGTTACTTCAGCAATTATATCGGTTAAGCAAGATTCAAGGACACTTGCGATATTAAGCACGGTAGGTGGTTTCTTAGCACCAGTATTAGCATCAACCGGGCAGGGAAGTCATGTAGCATTATTTTCGTACTACATCGTATTAAATCTTGGTGTGTTGTTTATTGCTTGGTTTAAATCCTGGCGAATGCTGAATGTGATTAGTTTTGTATTTACATTTGTTATAGCAAGTATGTGGGGATACAAGGCATATAAGCCTGAGCATTTTAATACGACGGAACCGTTCTTAATTGCATTCTTTCTTATTTATACGTTGCTTGCAGTATTTTATGCAGTTCGAAAGCAATCGGATGTAAAAAATATTGTAGATGGAACAATAGTTTTTGGTACGCCGTTAATTGCGTTTGCATTGCAAGCCAAACTAGTTGAAAACATTGAATACGGCATGGCGTTTAGTGCATTAGCGTTAGCATTCTATTATATAGTGTTAGCGTACTTCTTAAATAAACGTCTAGGTGATGAAAAGCGTTTAATTACAGAATCATTCCTGAGTATCGGGGTTGTTTTTGCTACCTTAACAATTCCGTTTGCGTTTGAAAGTAATATTACTTCTGCATTATGGGCGCTTGAAGGAGCAGCCATCGTATGGATTGGTGCAAGGCAAAAACAATGGCTAGCACGTGCTTTTGGTTTGGTCTTGCTAGTAGTTGCCAGTGCTATCTTCATACTCGACTTAGATGTTGGCTTAATGTCCAGCCTTATTAGTACGCGTGATTATTTAGGGTCGATTATATTGTTCGTCGCAATTATATTTGCTGCACAGGTGCTACATAAGAAACGCAATGAAATTACTAAATACGAGTATCCGTACATTTCCCATGCTTTGCTAATTTCGGGTATGGCGTTATGGATCATATTTGGATTGGCGCAAATCCTATCGTTAGATTTAAATAATTATTATCTAGCAGCTGCACTTGGTTTTTTAGCCTTAACAATGTGTGGAAGTACGCTGGCTTCAAAGTGGTTAGCATGGCCTCAGCTTGCAAATGTCCTATATATATACGCGCCTATGCTAGCGTTCATAGGCTTTGTAGTTGGTGTATTTAATGGTCATCCTTCAGCTGAAGGTGGTTGGATTGGCTGGCCAATCGCAATAGTGGCTTTGTATTGGTGCTTACGTCAGTTTGATAATGAAAACCGTAAGGCGACAGGTTGGATGCATGTCAGCGGAATTCTTATCTCATTAGTAGTGATTACATGGGAGCTGGGCTGGAGGATTGAGCGCCTGGCAGAGTGGTCCCAGACGTGGAACTGGATGATATGGGGATTGTTACCTTCAGTTGCATTATGGTGTATCTGTGCATATGGACCAAAAGTACAGTGGCCCATACTTAGACATAAAACTGCTTATTTGAAGGTTAGTACCACGATTGTTGCAGGGTATACGTTGCTATGGGCATTGTTTATGAATCTAAGCGGCCCGGGAGACCCAGCACCTTTATCGTATATACCTTTCTTAAATCCTGCTGATATTTCAACCTTAGTGGCATTGTTAGCTCTCGTGAAATATTACCAAACTATAACTTCAAACATTGAAGAAAAACTTCAAGGGTTAAATAAACTGCGTGCGAGCTGGTTATTGTTTATAGGCTTGTTTGTTTGGATAAATACTTTTGTACTGCGCATAATTCATTTCTGGAAAGGCGTGCCTTATGACTTGGATATCATGCTTGCTTCTCAGTTAGTTCAAGCCACCTTCTCAATACTATGGGCAACGATTGCGGTCGTAATCATGGTCTTTAGTTCTAGAAAATTACGTCGTACAACCTGGATGATTGGTGCAGGTCTTATTGGTGCGGTAGTGGTGAAGTTATTCTTGGTTGATTTATCAAACTCAGGGACAGTGGAACGAATCATCGCATTCTTAGTTGTAGGTGTGTTGTTACTGTTAGTGGGATATTTTTCTCCCGTACCACCAAAAAAAGCTAAGGAATATGCTATAGGAGCTGAAAAATGAATAAGGTACTTTTGTTAGTGATTGCTACATCTATCACATTGAATGTAGTCAATGCAGAGAATACTGAGACGTCTATGCAAGAATTTTATGCGGGAAGCGAAATCATAGTGAAAGAAGATAAGCCGTTGCAACAAACATTGGTGCCGTATCATATATATGAAGTTGTTAAGTCGCAGTACTTGAATGATATTCGTGTATTCAATTCTAGTGGCGGACTTGTGCCACATAGAGTGGCTACACAAAAGAAAGACTCTCAAACGAGTACTAAAGTTCTTTCTTTCGCAAAACTCACCAGTAATTCAGATGGCCTAGAAAATTTAATTGAAAAGTATAAGTCTTCAGGTGTAGATATCAGCTTAAGTCTACGGGCGATGGATACAGATACATCAAGCTCTAAAGTGGATGTATATATTGGTGAGGTAGGAGAGCTAGATGGTAAAGGTACAGAATTGAAACTGGATTGGGGGCTTAATCAAGAAGTGAGTACCTTTTTCTCTGCAGATATAGAAATCACAGATGATTTTAAAAACTGGGAAAGCGTAGCTAAAGACGTGAACTTGGCTCAACTAAAAACCAATGAAGCCATTGTTAAGCATAATCAAATAAAGCTTAATCGTTTTGGTAAGAAATTCTATCGACTAAGTATTCATGGTGAGCGTAGACCTGATATCAAGAAAATTGAATTGGTGGTGAGTCAGCAGCAAGAACGTCCATATAGTATTTCCGATGATGT
The DNA here is from genome assembly GCA_964468615.1 of uncultured Thiotrichales bacterium. Taxonomy (GTDB): domain Bacteria; phylum Pseudomonadota; class Gammaproteobacteria; order UBA4575; family UBA4575; genus JABDMD01. The sequence goes on from CAYXVH010000070.1 coordinate 3,414, forward strand.
AATTGGTATGCATGATGAAAATAACAAACAGATTACTTATTACCTTCAGCCTGCAAAAATTATAAAAAAACAGCTAAAAATACAGATTCCCGAGAACAACGTTATGGCGGATTGTAGAGTGTATTCCCGAGATTTCGATGATAATAATTGGACTCTTCGCGGATCAGGTACGGTTTATAAAATTACCAATAATGGTGAAATGCTAAAGAATGAGGTAATTGAACTCACAGCAAGTAGTGATCGTGAATGGAAGCTTGAGGTGATCACTCGTGGTAGTGGTTTTGAGCAACAGCCACCTGTGATTAATTTCTTGTGGCAACCACATGTACTCACATTTGTAGCGCGAGGAGGCAGTCCATTTGTACTTGCATATGGAAGTGCCGCTTATGCGTCTAAGTCCGTTAGCCAAAACTCGTTCTTCAATACAGCGAGTAATGATGAAGATCAGCTAATAGCTCATTCTTCAACGTCTAAAAAGGCGGATGTATTAGGTGGCGAGGATGTACTGAAAGAAGATTTGATTAAAGTGACACCAAAAAATATGATTCTATGGGGGGTTTTAATAATGGGTAGTTTGTTATTACTATTTATGGCCTTCTCAATGTTAAAAAGCACATCTAAAAGTGGAGATAATTCTTAAGCTAAATAGAATTTTCGATTAGCTTTATTTTATCTTTCTTAGTCAATTTTTTTATTTCTGCTTCTCGCTTGCTTGCGCTGCTGCGAGTGTGCCCATCTTCGCGAAATACTACTTTGATGGGATTGCGACCATTAAAATATTTGGCACCTTTGCCTTCAGCATGCTGCTCAAAACGCCTATCAATGTCTGTAGTAATACCTGTATAAAATGATTGATCATCTGAT
>CAYXVH010000071.1:0-3848 GCA_964468615.1 uncultured Thiotrichales bacterium
GTCGCTGTTGCATTAGGCGGTTGCAATAATTTTAAATCATTTACTAATTGCAAAAAACGTTCACGATCTTCTGCAAGATCAATCGAATCCGGACTGGTGCCAACAATCGGAACACCAGCTGCTTCTAGGTCTTGAGCAAGCTTAAGTGGAGTTTGCCCACCAAACTGCACGATCACTCCATACGGCTTTTCAACACGCACAATCTCTAAAACATCTTCTAGAGTTAACGGCTCAAAATAAAGTCGATCCGATGTGTCGTAATCTGTTGAAACGGTTTCAGGATTACAATTCACCATAATGGTTTCATAACCATCTTCGCGCATTGCAAATGCCGCATGCACACAACAATAGTCAAACTCGATACCTTGACCAATGCGATTAGGCCCACCACCTAAAACAATGATCTTCTTGTTATCGCTAGGTTCGGCTTCGCACTCTTCGTCATAACTTGAATACATATACGCAGTACTCGTCGCAAACTCTGCTGCACAGGTATCCACCCTCTTATATATAGGATGAACACTCAAAGCAGTTCGTTTTGCTCGCATATCTTTTTCGTTGCATTGCAACAGCTTTGCGATTCTACGATCCGAAAAACCTTTGCGTTTAATACCACGCATAGTTTGCGCATCGATAGACTCTAATTTCATCGAAGCAATATCCGCTTCCATATCGATAAGCTGTTTTAACTGGGCAAGAAACCAAGGATCAATTGCAGTAGAAGCATATAGCTCTTCCATATTATGCCCCAAGCGCATTGCATCACCCACATACCAGACACGATTTGGACCAGGTTCTTGCAACTCAGAAGCTAAAATACTTAGGTGTTCCTCATCATATTCCTCGTGCATAGGGTCTAAACCATCGACCCCTACTTCTAAACCGCGCAAAGCTTTTTGAAATGATTCTTGAAAAGTTCGGCCTATGGCCATCACTTCACCCACCGATTTCATTTGTGTACTTAGCTTCGCTTTAGCTTGCGGGAACTTTTCAAAAGTAAACCGAGGAATCTTTGTTACTACGTAGTCAATACTCGGCTCAAATGATGCCGGGGTTGCACCACCAGTAATTTCATTTTGCAATTCGTCTAAGGTATAACCAATTGCAAGTTTTGCAGCAACTTTAGCAATAGGAAAACCAGTTGCCTTGGATGCCAATGCTGAAGATCTAGACACGCGCGGGTTCATTTCAATAATTACCATACGACCGTCTTCAGGATTTATTGAAAACTGCACATTAGAACCACCGGTATCCACACCAATTTTACGTAACACATCAAGCGAAGCGTTTCGCATGATTTGGTATTCTTTATCGGTAAGGGTCTGTGCTGGAGCAACGGTAATTGAATCACCCGTGTGCACACCCATTGGGTCAAAGTTTTCTATTGAACAGATAATGATGCAGTTGTCATTTTTATCCCGCACAACTTCCATTTCATATTCTTTCCAGCCTAATAAAGACTCTTCGAGTAAAACTTCACTAGTAGGCGAGAGATCCAAACCATGCGCAATGATCTCTTTAAATTCTTCTAAGTTATAAGCAATTCCTCCGCCACTGCCACCCATAGTGAATGACGGTCGAATAACGGTTGGGAACCCTAAACTAGGTTGCTGCTGTATCGCTTCTTCTAAACTATGCGCAAGCGCAGAACGCGCAGACTTCAAGCCGATGTCTTCCATCGCTCTGCGGAACAATTCGCGATCTTCCGCCATGTCGATGGCTTCTTTTTTCGCACCAATCATTTCGATTGAATACTTTTCAAGAATGCCTTCACGATCTAAATCCAGCGCACAGTTCAGTGCTGTTTGCCCACCCATGGTTGGCAGCAACACATCGGGACGTTCTTTTTCAATAATTTGCGCAACGGTTTGCCACATAATGGGTTCGATATAAATCGCGTCCGCCATTTCAGGATCAGTCATGATGGTAGCTGGATTCGAATTGACCAAAATGACTCGGTAGCCCTCTTCGCGTAGTGCTTTACATGCTTGTGCTCCAGAATAATCAAATTCACATGCCTGCCCGATCACAATCGGTCCGGCACCAATTATCAATACACTTTTAATGTCCGTACGTTTAGGCATCGTTATCGTTTAGGTTTGCTTATACTCTTCCATCAGTTTGATGAAATGCTCAAATAGAGGTTTAACATCTTGTGGACCTGGACTGGCTTCCGGGTGGCCTTGAAAACTGTAAGCGGGTTTTTGAGTATGGCGGATACCTTGTAACGATCCATCAAATAGAGATCGATGTGTTGCCTCTAACTCATTCGGCAAGGTTGCCTCATCCACTGCAAAACCATGATTCTGACTACTGATCATTACCAAGCTAGTGCTCAAATCTTGTACAGGATGGTTCGCACCATGGTGACCAAATTTCATCTTGGTTGTTTTCGCTCCACATGCCAGACCTAGTAACTGATGTCCCAAACAAATTCCAAAGGTAGGTACACCTGCTGCAACAATTTCTTGAATAGCTTGTATCGCATAATCACAAGGCTCCGGATCACCCGGACCATTAGAAAGAAAAACTCCATCAGGTTTTTTAGCCAGCACTTCACTTGCAGGAGTGGTTGCAGGGATTACTTCAATCTCACAATCAAGATCATGAAGGATGCGAAGAATGTTACGTTTTACTCCAAAGTCATACGCTAAGACTTTGAAACGATAATTATTTTTCCTTACATTATTTTGATAACCATCTTCTAAAGACCAACAACCTTCACTCCAGGAATAGGGTTTATCAGTGGTAACTTCTTTAGCCAGATCCATGCCTTTTAAACCTGGAAAATCTTTCGCAGCGGCTAAAGCTTGTTCTTCATTTATATCACTCAACGAATTCCCGGCCATGATGGCACCGTTTTGTGCACCCTTCTCTCGTAGAATTCTAGTCAACCTTCGAGTATCAATATCCGCTATCGAAACTACATTATGTTTTTGCAAATAAGTAGATAAATTAGATTGTTGTCGCCAATTGCTTACTTGTACCGGTATGTCTCGAATGACTAATCCAGTTGCGAAAATTTGTGCAGATTCTTCGTCTTCGGAATTAACACCAACATTACCAATGTGCGGATACGTCAGCGTGATAATTTGTTGCGCGTAAGAAGGGTCCGTGAGAATTTCTTGATAACCCGTCATAGAAGTATTGAAAACGACTTCCCCTACCGATAAACCCGATATGCCAATAGAGCTTCCCCAAAAAAGACTGCCGTCTTCTAAAGTAAGCAAGGCGGGTTGATGACTCAAAAAATGACTCTCCTAATCTATAAGGCGCAGATGTAAAAACGGGACGACCAGCTGGTCATCCCGTAAATTATTCTGTGCTGTCGGTGGACCGGGAGAATTGTACTCAAATCATCCGCTTAGTGAAACCGAGAATTAGAGATATTGGGTGAGATTTAATCAGTGAGCACATGGAAGTACGAATATGAGACGCAACATGGATGTTGCATCAATTTATATTCTTTCTTTCCCAAATGTCCGCTTTCGGCCAATAGCGGACATTCAAAAACTCAATGCAAATGAAGCAAAAATATGATCCCCTTCAATTTGATTATCAGCAAGGAACTCATGGAGTATCGATTATATTTTTGTTAATGAACAAACAGAAGTTTTAACAACTCGAGCACCAAATACAGAACTGACTCGCCTTGCTTCTGATCATTTACCTTTATTTATTGATATTCGAATTAATAATTAAAACCGATATAGATTTATCATAAATTAGCTAAAATTAATTACCTTATTTTGTTATTGCTTATCTAATATTCGGGTATACAAATCCAAATATTGCATGGCACTATTTTTCCAAGAAAAATCTTGCTGCATTGCATTGAGTTGCATTTT
>CAYXVH010000072.1:0-4371 GCA_964468615.1 uncultured Thiotrichales bacterium
CGATGCCCTGGTCTCGGAACGGCCCTACAAACATGCCTGGAGCGTGGAAACCGCCCTGGAATACATGGAAAGACAGAAAGGCAAGCATTTTGATCCCGTTGTGCTCGAAGCATTCATAGCGCAGTTTGATGCTGTCGCGAAGATACATGGGATGCTTCCTGATGCAGTTGCTAGCTAAAAATAATATCAAAGCACTTTAATTAGTGTTTATGCTCCTCACAAATTCCATAAAGCTATTTGAGTTCCCAGATGCACGTGATTCTGGTGAATTCCAGCAAGCGTCTATTCGGATAATAATATTATCCGCAATAACAGTTTATTTATCGCTCCATTATTTATTTACGAGTCAGAGCAATATACTTGAGCAGCCGGTTGGCTTCCTTACAATTTATGATTTTATTGCTATAGGTATATTAGCTACATTTAAATTTAAACCAGGCGCATCACATGTAAGACGTGTTTTTACATTAATCTCGGATCTTACATTCTTGTCTCTAACATTACACTATGGTGGAGATGAAGCGACACTATGCTTTTCAGTCTATCTATGGCTCATAATTGGATATGGTATGCGTTTTGGTCAAGCATACCTTGCTGCTGGAACATTTGTTGGTGTATTAGAATTCACGCTGGTTCTAATTACTACTGACTACTGGATTGAACAGCGTACAGCCGGCATTGGTCTTCTCATTGGTCTTGTTGTGCTACCTATTTTCTTCTCTGTTTTATTGAGCAAATTAACGCAAGCAAAGGCAATAGCTGAACGCGCCAATAAATCTAAAAGTGAGTTTCTTGCTAACATGAGTCATGAGATCCGCACACCTTTAAACGGCGTGATCTGTATGAGTGACCTTCTAAACAGCACTGATTTGTCTATCGAACAGAAAGAACTATCTAAAACACTCCAATCTTCTGCAAATTCGTTACTACATCTAATCGAGGATGTATTGGATATTTCAAAGATTGAGGCAGGTCGTTTTACAATAGAAGAAACTGATTTTGATTTGCATAAGCTTATTAAGAATACAATTTCAATGATGCGTGTTCAGGCACAGACGAAGGATCTCGAATTAAAGTACTATATTAGTGCGGATACACCTTATAGGCTTGTAGGTGATCCCCACCATTTACGACAAGTTTTTATTAATTTAATCGGCAATGCCATCAAATTTACCGAGTCAGGGTATGTTGCACTTAACATATCTACGTTGATAGATAGCGAAGTAGGCACAAAACTTCGCTTTGAAGTTACAGATACTGGGATTGGGATACCAATAGATTCCCAAGACACTATATTTGAAAGCTTTATCCAGGCAGATAGCTCAACGACAAGAAAATATGGCGGAACTGGCCTTGGGACTACTATATCAAAACAGATTGTTGAATTAATGGGTGGCACTATTGGCCTTCATAGCTCTGAAGGAGGTGGCAGTACTTTCTGGCTTGAAATAGAGTTTGTGAAACAGGATGCTTGTAACAGTGTAAACACATTAAACGATCTTGACAATTTACATATACTATTGGTCTCTCCCAGGATCAATGGAGAGACAATTGACTTGTTAAACAAGTGGGGCGTCACATATGACACTAACGATAATATCGATAATGTATTAGATGCTATTAATGATCAAGATATTAAAAATACATATTCATCTGTTATTATAGAAGAGAAATGTCTAGCTAATAATACTCATGAATTTAGTGAATATGCAATAAATTCTGAAGCGCTTCCTTCAATTCTTTTGAGAGATAATAGTACAGAGTACCAATATAACGGAAACTTTACCTATGTCCTCGACACTCCGCTAAATGTGTCTTCATTTTATAATGCGCTTCATGCTACGAATATATCCGCACTAGACAATAAAGATGTGATTGATTTTGCAAAGTATGCAAACAGTACCAACACCAATAAATTAAACATACTTATTGCGGAAGATAACGCGACCAATCAGCTCGTTATTACAAAAATAATGGAACGCGCAAACCATATACCTCACATAGTTAATAACGGCCAGGAAGCTCTAGATAAATTAGAAGTAAATTCTTACGACTTGGTAATTCTTGATATGCAGATGCCCATCATGGACGGCATAGAGGCAGCAAAAATATATAATTTTATGGATGTTCAACATAAAGCACCAGTTATCATATTAACAGCTAATGCAACAGCAGACGCTATTCGAGAATGCGAAGATGCCAACATTGATGCTTATCTCACAAAACCTATAGATGTTGATAAGCTGTTACAAACTATAGGTACACTAACCCAGTATAATTCAATTGAAATGTCCGCCAGAGAAAGTGCGACACCCAAACATACAAGCATCGCACAGCAAAATGAGTGCACTATTGAGTCAAACACCGAAAGAAATAACGGCGAATATATTGACTATGAAACACTTAATGATGTTTGTATGCTATCCAATGATCGTATATTTCTAGCACAGCTTATTAATGGTTATCTCAAAGACAGTGTAAATTTACTAAATGGTATGGAGACGGCTATTTCTTATAACAACTACAACGATTTTAAAGAAAAAGCACATGCATTAAAGGGAAGTTCTGGTAGTTTAGGTGCTAAAGCATTACACGATTTATGTAGCGAAAAATATACAGATGAAATAAATAGTAATGACTATATAGCATTACTAAAAGACATCAGGATGACTTTTGAGAAAACAAAAAGCGAGTTATTGAAATACTTGGATGCTTCTATTAATAACTTTAATGCTCAGTAGTTCAGTTGCTCAGCTCAAACGCCTCCTAGCAGACCAATATAATCAACAATAAGATTCATCATTTTTGATTTGATTTTGACTTTCAGACTTTATTTCACAATCGAGAGATGCAACGAACTCTTTCTGTCGACTTTTTCGTCATAAAGTTTATGTTTAATTACTTCTTCAGTCATAGTCGCAATTCTCTCTAACTCCTGCAGTTCCTTACTACCATCACCATATAATTTTTTGATACTCAACATTTGCAAACTTATCTCGCCAAGATCAGTGGCATAATCCTCTATAGTTTTTCCCCCACCAAGATATCGCAAATTAACTTGACAAACTTATCATCACTGGACATTTATAGTAGCCTTTATACATGACTTTATAGATTTACTGTTTCTTTCAAGTCAGCTGCCTCTACTAGAGTACTTGCAATCTTATCTTGCGACCGAACTAGCCTTTTCATTACTCTTAATTCACGCTCAGACAAAGACAACGCAGCATCAACCCACAAATTACCTATATCAATTAGTTCCTGGTATTTAATCGGATTAACGAGTCTTCTGATCTTTAATAAAGATTTTCTAGAATTACCGCTTTTCTCGTGTTGCTTTATTAGTCTACAAACACTCTCAACACCTTCACCTTTTTTTGCTAAGAAATCAATGATACCCATATCATGTAATTCTTCTGCAGAATATACACGTCCGCTAAGTATCATTTTCTCAACGGTTACTTGATTTATCCTTCTTGATAAGAAGCTATATGCCCCCATACCAGGAAACATGTTAAATAACACTTCAGGGAATCCCAGCTGCACACCTTCCTCTGCGACTAAATAATCACATGCAAGTGCACCCTCAAAACCTGCGCCCAAAGCATTACCACGTATTAATGCAATAGTTGTTAGTGGAGTATTTAAATTAGTGTAAGTGCTAAAAAGAACATCAATACTTAATTCCATGTACTCGGTTAATAACTTCTTATCCTGGTCATTAATTGCACGAATAAATAACTCGAGATCACCGCCCAAACTGAATATTCCAGGCTTGTTTGAACCTAAAACCAAATATTTAATACTTGGAAAAACACCAGATCGATCATCTGCGTTGCATCTGGATTTAATGTTATGCAGGAATCTCTTTAGATCTTTTAGGAGACCGGGAGTAAAGCACGGCCGTGGGCTTGGATTGGCATAGCACCACATTACGGCCGAATCCTCTTCGTATTTTGTAATTAACTGATCATAAAACTGGTCCAGGGCTGGGCTCTTATTGTTTTGCATGTCGTCACCTCCTTGTCGATAATTACTTCAAATAAAACAAATAAACATACTTTTTATATTGTTATTTTAGACGAACTCTACATTAATTTTGCCTGTAGAATCAAGTGGGTGCAGGCTTTCACGGCAAAAACCCTATATATAGTGCCAGATTATATACTTATTCGCATATGTTGTGCGAACGCCTTCAGAACCTCCTCACTGTGACTGGATGATTCTAGCTCCCTGCGCCCTGTTGCTGCTTCACGAATAACAACACAACTGCACCCGATACGAACAACAGCAACAGCGACAGGATGCCGGTTCTGGAACTGTTGGTAACAACACCCACCCAGCCCATCAGCACCGGGCCAAGCACCGCCG
>CAYXVH010000073.1:0-3175 GCA_964468615.1 uncultured Thiotrichales bacterium
CTGACATGCCTGCATCGCGCGGGTGTGCCCTGCGATCGCCGCTTTTGCAGCTTGGCGCATAAGTGTTAGCTCACTACGAGATTTATATAACCGCATGTCATGTACAAAATAATCTAGCGACAATAATTCGTGCGGCACATGTTTCGAGGCACGCGCTGAACCACGTGATTGATTCACCCAACTGATAACGCGCCGATCAAAATTAGTGTCGCGCCCCATGGGATAAAAGAAACGCTCACGATCTGCAAATAGTTTCGGCATCATCTCATCGAGATCATCAATCGAATAAGCGAGATCTGCGCCATAGTGTTCTTTTACACCTTCTAAGCCAGCTCGGCGTCCATCCCAAATCTCTTGTTCTGGATTGCGCTCGCGGCAAAATAGTATGAATTGGCCTTTAGGATCCCCTGGCAAAATCAACGCTAATGAATCAGGCTCATCAAAACCAGTTAAATAGAGAAAATCACTGTCCTGCCTAAAGATAAAATCAACATCTCGATTTCTAGGAATCGATGTTGCAGAAGGAATAATGGCTACACCATCATTACCCACCATACGCATGAGTGTTTTGCGTCGCTTTAACAGCTCTTTTTGATCGATCTTATACAAACTAAATTTAAATTAGATAGGAATATTTGAACTCAGACTATTTTATGGGATTATTGAATCGTTTGGTGTCTATTCATTGGATGCATTTCTTCATTTATAAGCAGCACTCCCATACGTACATATTCGACAATATCTGAGTATGCGACTTCATTCATCTCGTCTTCTTCATCATCTTCAGAAGCCTGAGAAATCGTAGTGATATCTTGTAGGATCTCCATCGAGTCTTCTGGTACGTGGGTTAAATCTTTAACGCCGGCTAGCGCTAAACCAAATAAGAAACCATCACACCATTTTTTTAGTGAGGTTACTCGTGCGTTCAAACTATTGTGTTCTTCGGGGATGAGCAATGTGAAATTCAACAAGGTGTCATTTAACTCTTGTTTAGTATGTTCATATAAAGCACAAAGGGTGTCGTGATTATCACCATCTAGCAACATCCCTTCTTCATTTTGTGTGCAAATTTCACCCAACCACCTTTTGCATTGCACAGAATTATTCACTATTAACATTGCACACAGCATGCCGTGGCAATCTTCCGGTGTATAAGGTGATTGCACGTGAGACAGAATATCTTGAATTTGTTCGTAGTCAGGTGTCATAGGTTATTGATTCTAACATCTCGCCAAGGTAATCACTCATAAATTGATCCGGCAAAGATGTCTTATAAATTGTAGTAAAGAAAAAATTGCATTTTGAAGCTGATTTCCCTTATTTCTATCATGAAATTATGGCTGAAATTAAAGCGATTATTAAAGGTTTTGATTGATAAAATTGCTAACAATTTTAGTTGACGAGTAAGCCTGTACAGCCTAACATTTTGCCATGGAAAAGCGAGACACCGGAAAGCTCAGCGAGCAAGATTTAAAGGGATTAGAAATTCGTGTAAATGAATTGATCACCACTTGTGAAGAACTGAAAAAAGAAAATAAACTTTTAAAGCTACAACAAGATTCATATTCATCAGAGCGCGCCAACTTAATCGACAAAAATGAACAGGCACGTAAACGAGTTGAAGCAATGATTACCCGTCTCAAATCTATGGAAGTAAGCGCTTAATCTTATGGACGAACCGATTACTCTCAATATCCTAGAAAAAGAATATCGAATCGCCTGCCCAACAGGTGAAGAAGAGTCCCTCCAGGCCTCTGCCCATTATCTAAATACAAAAATTCAAGAAATTCGTGATAGCGGCAAAGCTATCGGCACTGATCGTGTAGCGGTCATGGCTGCACTGAATATGGCACATGAATTTTTGAATCAAAAAAGTGACTACGAACGACATAGCAAATCGTTTTTTAATCGTGTTCGCAGCCTACAAGACCGCATCGATGTTGCGTTGAAGAATACTCAGCAACTCGAACTATAGAAAGCCTCTAATCTATTCGTAGGCGCGTATCTTGCGTCTACAATATCAAGCTTTGTGCTACAAGGCTCAACAACTTCTCCTACGTTGCCCTCTTAGTCTCTGCTCCTGACTCGACTTTACCGATCTTACTTATCCATGGAATGGCACCAACCGCTTCCATGCAGATGTCCGTTATTTGCTATTTTGATGCAAAAGCATATACAAGTGTCAAAATTACAGAATGCAATGAAATAGTCGCGCTTCGCACCTTGAATCTGAAACTTTTCGCTCACCATCTACTTTTACCAGAATTAATCAGAGATTCCTTAATTTTCTGCTACAGTTTCACATGTCGGGTACCACTGCGGTACAGGTGTGCTTCCTGGTATTTCCCTTGAGCCTATTTATATCCTCCGGGGGCAATGCTGTTTAAATGATGATGTGCATATCCGTTTTGCGGAGAGCCTAATTCATTTTTCGGTGCTCCCACTTGAACTTTTGGTTCAAGGACAACGGCTGCCACGGTATTCGTGGGGTACCCGCATTTTTATAATTCTGTTCTATACAAGAAGTAGTCCTGAAGAAAGCCATCCTGGCTTATTCAGAGATAAAAAAAGGAAAATGTGCCTACTCAATAGAGCACAAGGCTTTTCTAATAAATTTCGAGGAAACATTGCGATGCAATATTGGCTAATGAAAAGCGAACCAAGCGAATTCAGTATTGATGATTTAAAGAGAGTTAAAGTAGAACCTTGGGATGGTGTGCGTAATTACCAAGCGCGCAATATGATGAACAAAGAAATGAAAAAAGGTGATTTAGCCTTTATGTATCATTCCAATTGCGATGAAATTGGTATTGTTGGAGTAATGACGATCGCTCGTGAAGGCTATGTGGATCACACTGCTTTTGACAAAAAAGACAAACATTACGACCCAAAAAGTGATCCTGAAAACCCGCGCTGGTTCATGGTAGATGTGCGCTACAAGCGAAAATTAAAACGCACTATTACCCTTGCAGAACTAAAAGAACATAAAAAATTAGCAGAGATGCAGTTATTAAAACGCGGAAACCGACTCTCAATCATGCCGGTAAGTGAAAAACATTGGGAATTTATCCTCTCATTAGAGTAATTTTTCGAAAATTTGTAAAATTATTTGTGCTTTTTTATAAAATTCATAACAAAAACTAATTTTTTTAAATAATTTACATTTTATTTAATA
>CAYXVH010000074.1:0-13889 GCA_964468615.1 uncultured Thiotrichales bacterium
GGCGAATCACCCTTAACGTTAAAAGTAAATGATCGAGAGATTGTTACTTTAATGACATTAGGCACACACCCAGAAGAACTTACATTAGGTTATTTGCGAAATCAGCGCTTACTCGAAGACATTACCGATGTCGAGTCGGTGAACGTGAACTGGGATAAAGAATTAGTAGATGTTAAGCTAACTGCCGGAAAAGAAATTACCGACTGGGAAGAAAAACTCAGCAAACGCACGGTTACCTCAGGCTGCGGACAAGGGACAGTCTTCAGTTGCACGCTGGACAAACTTTACGATGCCAAGTTACCTAAAGTTTCTTTAAAGCAATCTAAAATCTATGCATTACTTGCAGAAATCACTACACACAACGATATTTATAAAAAAGCCGGCGCCGTTCATGGCTGCGCCCTATGCAATCAAGAGATGGGCCATGACACAAATATTTTAAAATTTGTTGAAGATGTAGGCCGACATAATGCTGCAGATGCAATTTCTGGTTGGATGTGGTTAGAACATCAGCAAGGTGGCGATAAAATTTTCTATACCACGGGACGCTTAACATCGGAAATGGTCATGAAGTCTGCAAATATGGGCATACCCGTTCTGCTATCCCGTTCGGGTGTCACCAATATGGGCCTAGAACTCGCACGTGACCTAGGAATCGTGATGATTGCACGCGCCAAAGGTAAAGCGTTTCTTGTTTACAATGGCGCAGAGCAAATTGAATTTGATGCAACACCAAAAAAACCACCTGCCGCATAAATAATTTCAAAATTTAATCAAGGAATAGGTAACGAATGAAAACATTGAAGCATCTTTTTGATAAGAATATTGCTTGGGCAGATGAGATGAAAAACAACAACCCTGAGTTTTTCTCATCATTATCTAAACAGCAATTCCCGGAATACTTATGGATTGGTTGCTCAGACAGCCGTGTTCCAGCAAACCAAATTATTGATTTACCACCTGGTGAAGTTTTTGTGCATCGCAACATTGCAAACGTCGTCACTCACACCGACTTAAATTGCTTATCAGTTATTCAATTCGCAGTAGATGTATTAAAAATTAAACACATCATTGTGTGTGGGCACTATGGATGCAGCGGTGTACGTGCAGCCATGGAACACCAAGAACATGGACTAGTCGATAATTGGCTGCGACATGTAAAAGATGTAGCAAGATTCAATGCAAAAAAATTAGACGGCTTATCTGCAGATGATAAACATGATCGATTGTGCGAATTAAATGTTCAAGAACAAGTAGTTAACGTATGCAATACAAATATCATTAAACACGCATGGGAAAGTGGCGCAGATCTCGCCATTCATGGTTGGATTTATAATATTGAAAATGGAATTTTGAAAGACCTGGACATGTGTATGAGCTCCACGGACGAGTTAAAAGAAAAGTTTTCGTGGATAAACTAAGTTAAATGTCCGCTTACGATCCAAAGCGGACATTAATAATTTCATAACATTTATAAATACCCTATAGAAAATACAGAATAAAATTACCTATATATAGTTATGTAATAGAACTATTATGCGTTATCTATTTTGGTTGGTATGAATTAGATAATTGATAGTTGCACCACTTCCTGATAATTAATTTAGTCGTTTACTGACATTGCATTCGCTTAATATTCTCGATACTTAGCCGGATGAGCGATTCGATTGCATCACACGATTCGCTACTCGAACATTTGATGTACCCATTTGCTTAGTCAGCCTGGTAGATATAAATCGTCAATGGCTTAAGTCAGTAGCGGGACTAGATGTAACAGAAACTACACGAACTTCCTCCTTTTGTGCTCATGCCATTCTTGAGACAAAACATGTGATCTAGATTCTCGTATTTTTGAAATTGATGATACTCAAGAGGATATACGAGTTCATGACAACCCACTTGTACTGGGAGAGCCGTGGAAACGATTTTATATAGGATACGTATTGCAGTCCAAATCAGGCATGAATATTGGAACACTATGCTTAGTGGGAAACGAATCAAGGAAATTTACCGACAGCGAAAAGAACTTACTCACTGTGCTAGGAGGCATGGTTGAGAATTTAATCAATGGAAATTCTTTTTCTACCGGAATTGAGCACGAGCTTAATTAATTTACTAATTAGATTACTTGAACGCTCGCGAATCCGCCTTTAAAAATGTTTCCACACTTCCCAGAACGTATGGTTGTCATTAATGTAACTGCGAAGCCCGACTTCACAATTAAGGGACAGTGCTTTATCCATTGCATTATTATAAGCATCGGAATTCTGGCCACTCTCGCTTGATTGAAAAGTGGTAACTAAAAACCAGCCTTGTATCTGTAGAATATCAGTATCTTGCTCATTAAGATTAGTCACCGCTACACCGTCTTTTTCCATAAGCCCAACCTTTAGAAATTACTATGGTATTTCGTGCTCTGTCACGAACTGTAATAATTATGGCAATATATTAAATTAGATTGCAAATAATTAAATAGTGTCAGTAAATTGTTGTATAAGCATTATGTGAAACTGGAACTGACAAGAGCACACTCTTGAACACTTGAGATTGGACATGAACCGCGTCCTCAGAATTCTTGAATGACCGTTATTGGCCGAAAGCAGACATAAGAAAGTAGCAAAAATGGGAGAGAAATAACAATTTCAATTAGATTAAAACGATAGATTAAGTTATGAAAATGTCATTAATCATATTGCTTCTAGTTAGTAACACAGCATTGTCAGATCACACTTAGATTGAACTGCACATCCCATCACTTTAGTAACTCAAGCGAGTTTGAAGAGGATAACTATGGTATTGGCGTCACACGCTATTTCAAAGATCGCTGGGGAATTTCTGCCGGTGGTTTTAATAACCCCTACGATGATACTTCGTTATATCTAGCATTGACGTATACCTATAACTTTTGTTCGATTAACACAAAGTGTGCAATTGGGATGATTGCTGGTGGAGTCACAGGTTACGAGGGTAATGTTAGTGGAGCGGGTGAAGTTAGGCCAATTGTGATACCTGAATTTAAATTAGGCCATAAGCGGTATTTTATTAAATCACGTTTTTTCCCAGACACAGGAAGCGATACTTCGGCTACTATCACGTTCTCAATAGGTCATGAGTTTTAGCCATATAAGCATTTAGTTTAGCCGGGATAACGTGAGCAAGTGCTATATCTTTAGAATGTCCGCTAATGGCCATTAGCAGACATTAGATAAATAAGTATTTAATCCAAATCCGCTACTAACGATTTTCGCATCGAACCCGACAATACTTCAATGGCATGCTTATACTCAGGATGATCAATCCCGATACTTAATGCTGCACCCTCTTTTAACGCATTCACCATTTCTTGCGTTAATTCAAAACGCATGAAATGCACGGATGATGTTTTTTCTGCAGTTTCACGCGGCAAATCTTCATCACTAATTGGCTGCACTTTTTCATGACCCGAAACCTGTACGTACGTTGCATCTTCAATACCCAATAATTCTCTTAAGCGAATTGCACGTTCATCTGGGTCTGGAAATTCGATCATGAACGTTACTTTCCAATTACTTCCATCAGGAATCATTGGATTATAGGCATCCAGTTCTTCTTGAATGCCTGCACTTTCAAAAATCTTTTCTGCACGTAGCATTTCTTGAATTTGATATTGCATCACTAAGCGATCTTCAAAATGCATGCTGACATTAGGACCAACTTGTAATACTCGATTCTTTTTATGTTGAATAATCTGTGCACGAAACTCGTCACGCATTGCGGAGTACTCTTCTAATGAATGCAGATCTTGTCTAGTTAGTTTTTGCATAAATATATTTAATTTTAAAATGTAATAGTCATAAACCGTAAGCTATACGTAAAAGTGTAATTGGATGGGTAGGCGAAGCATCCGCTTGCATACCATTTGCGAGATGATGCCCCGCTAATGGACAGTCACTGGAAAAATAATCCGGCTCGGCTTTTTTAATCTTATTGACAACTGGACGCGCAATTTTCATCGACACTTCATGAAATTCTTCTTTCACCGCATAAGTGCCGTCATGCCCTGCGCAACGCTCGATTAGCTCTACATTGGTATCAGGAACGATATTAAGAACATCTCTAGTCTTATTGCCAATCTTCTGCACACGCAAATGACACGGCGCATGATAGGAAACCTTGCCAAGAGATTTAGCAAATTCAGTATTCATCATACCTTCTTTATTACGCAAGTCTAAATACTCAAACGGATCGAAGATAGATTGCTGCACTTTTTTCAATGCTTCATCTTCTGGAAACATTAACGGCAACTCTTGCTTGAACATTAATACGCAAGATGGAATCGGCGCAACAATGTCCCAACCCTCATCAACCACTTCTTGCATGATGGGTATATTATGATTTTTGTTTTTCGAAACCGACACAAGATCGCCCAGCTCTAATTTGGGCATGCTGCAACATTTATCTTGGGTAATTAGTTTGGTTGCAATGTTGTTGTGTTCAAATATTTTTACTAAATCTTCCACTAGCTCAGGTTCATTATGGTTTCCATAACAAGTTGCGAAGATAGCCACTTTACCCGTGGTGTTGCCGATCGCTTTAGGCGCAGCAACTGTTGTTTGGTGTTTAACTAATCGTTTTTTAGCAGACTTGCTTTGGTAATCAGGAAGGTATGCGTCTTTGTGAACACCCAAAACTTTTTGTATGCCTTTGCGCGCTACCGATGAGCTATTCACAGCATTGGTTACTTGCGCAACAATAGGTATGCCTAAAAATGAGCCCATACGATCCGTATTACTGAGCATGTTGTCTCGTTTTGAGGCGCCCTGTTTTTTAAATTTAATCGCTTTTGCACGTAACATTAAATGCGGGAAGTCTACATTCCACTCGTGTGGAGGAACGTATGGACATTTTGTTAAGAAACATAAGTCGCAGAGATAACAATGATCAACGACTTTGATGTAATCAGATTTGTCGATGCCGTCGACTTCCATAGTGGAAGATTCGTCAACTAGATCAAATAAGGTTGGGAATGAGTTACACAGACTTACACAACGTCTGCATCCATGACAGATATCAAAAACGCGCTCTAATTCAGAATTTAAATCCTCTTCGTCATAAAACTTTGGATCTTGCCAATCAATAGTATGCCGCGTAGGCGCTTCTAAGCTGCCTTCTCTCATAAAGATTCCTGCTGTGTAGAAATTCCGCAATGTACAAATCGCAGTAACACGATTTGTACATTTGCAAAATTATTTCGAGTTAATAGTTAAGACTATTAATCAAGGGTATCTAATGCTTTTTGAAAACGATTAGCGTGTGAACGCTCTGCTTTAGCAAGTGTTTCAAACCAATCCGCAACTTCATCAAAACTTTCGTCGCGTGCAGTTTTTGCCATACCTGGGTACATATCGGTGTACTCATGAGTTTCGCCAGCAATTGCAGCTTTTAAGTTATCGGATGTTGGACCGATAGGAAGTCCAGTGGCAGGATCGCCACATTCTTCTAAGTACTCTAGATGACCGTGAGCATGTCCTGTTTCACCTTCTGCGGTTGAACGGAATACTGCTGATACATCGTTGTATCCTTCTACGTCTGCTTTTGCAGCGAAATATAGATATCGGCGATTGGCCTGTGATTCGCCCGCAAATGCGTCTTTTAAATTACCTTCTGTCTTACTGCCTTTTAGAGACATTTTCGCTACCTCCAGCTATGATGTTTTTTAGCAAATCATAATGAATTTGC
This sequence comes from uncultured Thiotrichales bacterium, assembly GCA_964468615.1. Lineage (GTDB taxonomy): Bacteria > Pseudomonadota > Gammaproteobacteria > UBA4575 > UBA4575 > JABDMD01. The sequence goes on from CAYXVH010000074.1 coordinate 5,719, forward strand.
CGATTTTTTAAATGATTTAGACTGAGTCTAAACTGAATGAAACTTTAGACTAGGTCTAAAATTATGTCAACATAGATCGCTCAAGATTAAGTCAAAAACCACTACTGTAATTATTCAAAACTTAGGGAATGGCTGTGGCACGCAAAACAACTACAAAAGCGATCGACTTTGAGAAATCGCTAAAACAATTAGAGTCGCTAGTCGATAAATTAGAAAAAGGCGACCTCTCTCTCGAAGATTCGCTGAAAAATTTTGAACAAGGAGTGAAACTCACTCGCGAGTGCCGACAAGCATTGCAAACCGCTGAACAAAAAATTTCAGTGTTAAGCAAAGAAGATAATGACTGGGTAGAGAAGGATCTCGACGAAGATGAAGACTCAGTCAACTGAAAAGATTGCTGCTGAGGCAGACACAGTTGAAGAGTTACTTGATCAGTATGCATATCGAGTCAATCACCAACTAAAAACAAGACTGCCCCAAGAATCCGATTCCCCTAAGACGCTACACAAAGCCATGCGTTATTCTGTCCTGGGTGGCGGCAAGCGTATTCGCCCCGCCCTGGTATATGCAACCGGTGAAGCACTCAGCACTAATTTAGAATCTCTAGACTGCGCCGCATGCGCAGTTGAGCTCATGCATAGCTACTCACTCATTCATGATGATCTACCCGCAATGGATGATGACGACTTACGTCGTGGTCGCCCTACCTGCCACAAAGCTTTTGACGAGGCGACCGCAATTCTTGCAGGCGATGCCATTCAAGCCCAAGCGTTTGCCATGCTTGCATGCGACGAAGCATCACATAAGCAGCGTGTAGACATGATTCAACAGTTAGCAAAATCTTCCGGCTCCTTGGGTATGGCTGGCGGTCAAGCTATTGATCTTGCAGCGGTAAACAAGCAACTTGATGAAGAACAAATTAAAACTATGCATACACTTAAGACCGCGGCGTTGATTCAAGCCAGTGTTCTTATGGCCGTGATTGCCAGCAATATGGATGATCCAGAAATTTTTGCGCATTTCGCACATTTTTCTGAAAAAGTTGGCCTAGCCTTTCAGATTCGTGACGACATCCTCGATATACAAGCCGACACCAAGACATTGGGTAAGCCGCAAGGCTCGGATGCCGCTCAAAATAAGCCAACCTACCCTAGCATTGTGGGGGTAGAACAAGCTGAGAATACAGCGAATAATTTGTTACAAGAAGCGTTAGATGAAATTAAAGATTTAGACGAACGTGCAGAAAATTTACGCGCAATTAGTAAATACATGGTTACACGAAATTCCTAATTAATTATTTAATTACATGGCATGAATCAAAAGTACCCATTACTCACAGGCATAGATTATCCAGCAGACTTACGCACGCTGGACGCACAACAGTTGCCCATGATTGCGCAAGAGTTACGCGCGTATTTATTAGATTCCGTTGCCACTAGTGGTGGACACTTTGCTGCAGGCCTTGGTGCGATAGAAATCACCACTGCATTGCACTATGTTTTTAACACTCCTCACGATCGAATTGTGTGGGATGTCGGTCATCAATGTTATCCACATAAAATTCTTACTGGCCGTAAAGATCAAATTACAAGCATTCGCACTAAAGATGGACTTGCGCCTTTCCCTGCGCGAAAAGAAAGTGAATACGATCATTTCGGTGCAGGTCACTCCAGCACATCTATCAGTGCTGCATTAGGCATGGCACTTGCAAGTCAACAAACTGAAAAACGCAAAGTGGTTGCGGTGATAGGTGATGGCGGACTCACCGCAGGCTTGGCATACGAAGCCTTAAATCATTTAGGTGACTGCAAAGCTGACCTGCTAGTCATTCTTAATGACAACGAGATGTCTATTTCACCAAACGTTGGCGCAATGACCAATTATTTAACCCGCATGCTTTCCGGGCGAGTGCTTTCCAGCATGCGTGAAAGTAGCAAAAAATTATTAGAACCCATTCCACCGATACGTGAACTCGCTAAACGTGCTGAAGAACATGTCAAAGGCATGATTGCACCCGGCACTCTATTTGAAGAGATGGGGCTTAATTACTTTGGCCCAGTTGATGGCCATGATGTATCAGGATTAGTGAAGACACTACAAAACTTAAAGCGTTTAGATGGCCCGCGCCTCTTGCATATTGTTACCCGTAAAGGCAAAGGTTATGAAAAAGCTGAATCCGATCCAGTCGGCTACCATGCCGTGCCTTCGTTTGATCCGAGCGTTGGCGTAGTTAAGTCAAACAAAAAACCCAAAACCACCTACACAAAAGTATTCAGTGACTGGATTTGTGACATCGCTGAACAAGACGAACGCGTAGTAGCTATCACTCCCGCAATGCGTGAGGGGTCTGGTTTAGTTGAATTTTCAAAAAGGTTTCCTGAACGCTACATTGATGTAGCAATTGCAGAACAACATGCAGTAACTCTAGCTGCAGGCATGGCTTGTGAAAACTTAAAACCTGTCGTAGCAATCTATTCAACTTTTTTGCAGCGCGCGTATGACCAACTGATTCACGATGTTGCCGTACAAAATTTACCGGTAGTGTTTGCTATCGATCGCGCCGGCGTAGTTGGACCTGACGGCCAAACCCATGCAGGCAGTTTTGATTTAACTTATCTGCGCTGTGTGCCAAATATGATGGTTATGGCGCCTGCCGATGAAAACGAAACCCGACGCATGCTTTACACCGCACATTTACAAGATTGCCCAACCGCAGTGCGCTATCCACGCGGCTCTGGACCAGGCGCACCGGTGCATCCTGACATGAATGCAGTGGAAATCGGCAAAGCTAAAATTTTGCGCGAAGGCAACAACAAAGACATTGCTATTTTCGCCTTTGGTAGCCCAGTGTATGACGCATTACAAGTGGGTGAAGAGCTAGATGCCACAGTAGTCAATATGAGATTTGTGAAACCGATTGATTCAACACTAATTGAAAAAATCGCTAAGCAGTATGAATTTATAATTACTGTTGAAGACAATGTTGTTGCAGGTGGTGCCGGCAGCGCGGTGAACGAAGTGTTAGCGCAGAATCAAAATATTAAAATTAAAAATCTGGGATTGCCTGACGATTATTTAGATCATGCGTCACGTGAAGAACTGCTAGAACAAGCAGGTTTAGATCCGCAATCAATTCTCAAATCAATTCAAGAATTTACAAAAGAGAAGTCTAAATCTCTTTCGTAACTAAATTCTCAAACAAGCACTGCCCTTAAGAATTTGGGTAGCTGCCCGGATACGCCGCAACAACACGTTTCAATAGCGCCTTAGCTGTATTTGAATCAATCACACCCGCTTCTTTATTTACCTGGTGCGCAGTCACTAGTGTTTGTTTACCTTGGCTAAGCAAATGTATTTCGTAATAAACTTTTTGTGCATTTGCTTCTTGCGCAGGAACACCCGCAGGAGCAATCTCTACCCCAACAAAGTACACGCCCTTGTTACGATCATGATCTTCAATCGCTAATCCCGAACGATCTAAAGCCACACCTGTACGTCGCCAAACACGTGAAAAAATATCACCCACCACTAAAACAGGAACACCACCAATATCTTTTATATCTAAATATAAAAATTGTGCATCGGCACCGGCTAGTTTTTGTTGCGCATCTTGACGTTCTGTTCCTAAATACTCCATCAGCCTAATCATCATTTCAGTTTCACGCTCACCATTGGGTGGCTGAGGCTTCCATAGAATTTGATTGCCTTTATTAATTGCAGCAACTTCTGCACCACGTTGAGTTAAAAAGATATTAGTTACCGCGTTTGGTTGGCGCTCAAGACGAGTACGAAATTTTTCGCCGGTTATATCATAGCTCTCTTGCTTTAATTCACTATTCACTGAACGATCGGTATGCTGTTTCCATTCCGTTTCAATATACCCAAGCGTAGGCTCGTCTTTACCGATCGGATACTGTTGCTCCTGCCAAAATTTACGCATCAGCGGCCACAAGGTTACTGGGTCACTATCCACTTCTAACCAAGTCGTTGGACCTTCACGGCGCACACGAACATCTAAAAATTCCGGCAAAACTGCTGCACCTAGCGCTGGACCTTGGGTGTCCAGTGCGCTTACTCGATCATTGGCAGTTTTAGGAATTGTTAAACTCTCCCCCCATTGTGGAGTCACCAGATCTGGCGGCGCCTCTAATGGGTTAGAGGATCCACTACCAGCATAGTCAGAACCTAACTTTAAGAGACTACAACCACTAACCAGCAGTAACGATAATGAAACACAGCTAAGAAGTATTTTTTGCACTAAAAATTTAATTCCAATAATTGATTTAGATTGAGCCTGCTGCTGACAAGGCTTGACGTAAAGTATCGTGATGTATTTCGGATAGCGTAGTCATAGGTAGTCTTGTACCTGTAGGGAATAAACCCATCTCGGTTAAACACCATTTAACCGGTATAGGATTAGACTCAACAAATAAGCCCTTGTTCAATTTTTCCAATTTAGCATTGATTTCCTGCGCTTTATTTCGATCACCATCGATACTCGCGATACACATATCGTGAAATAATTTAGGCGCCACATTACCCGTAACCGTGATTACACCACAGCCACCCGCTAATAGAAATTCCATTGCAGAATCATCATCACCACTGATTAACATAAATCCTTCAGGACTTTCGGCCAGGATCTGCTTACAGCGATCAATTTCTCCAGTTGCTTCTTTTATGCCAACAATATTATCCACGGTTGACAATTTAATAGCCGTCTCAGGCAATAAATCGACAGCAGTACGCCCGGGTACGTTATATAAAATTTGTGGTATTGCAACTGCTTTGGCAATCGCTTGATGATGCAAAACCAAGCCTTCTTGAGTTGGCTTATTATAATAAGGTGATACGAGCAAGCAGGCATCTGCCCCAGCGTCTTTAGCGCATTGGGTCAGCTCAATCGCTTCTTGAGTTGAATTTGCCCCGGTACCCGCAATTACTGGTATTCGCCCCTTTACCTGATCAACAACAAATCGAATTACCTCACAATGTTCCGCATGGTTTAGCGTTGCAGATTCACCAGTAGTACCCGCAGGCACTAAAGCATCGGTGTCATTTTCAATATGAAACTCTACATATTTGGCCAGCGAGTCGTAGTCGACCTCTCCCCCGTCATGCATAGGAGTCGCAATTGCGACCATGCTACCTTTAAACACAGGCTACCTCGATTGGATGGTTGAATGATGAAGCGAGCGATATTACAAATGAAACCCTAGTATTACAAGGAATCTGACCACTAGCCCCTATTTAAATCAATGATATAGGCTAAAGATAAAGGACTAAAGACGATAATTATGGCAAATACAAAATCTAAGCCTAAAAATAGGCTGATAGAATTAAACAAGAAAATCCCAGCAATCAATTGCCAATGCACACCTGAACAAAAAATTAGATTATCTGACTTTAAAGGCCAGAAGCTGGTTATCTATTTTTATCCCAAAGACAACACTCCAGGCTGCACCACCGAAGGACAAGACTTTCAGAATGCTTATGCCAAGTTCAAACGCGCTGAAACAGTAATTTTAGGGGTATCACGGGACACATTAAATTCGCACCTAAAATTTAAAGAAAAATTTAAATTTAAATTCGAATTGATCTCAGATTCTGATGAAGAACTTTGTAAATTATTTGATGTAATAAAAATGAAAAACATGTATGGAAAAAAAGTCCGCGGCATTGAACGCAGCACATTTTTAATTGACGGAAAAGATGTGCTACGCCAAGAGTGGCGCAATGTAAAAGTTAAACAACACGTAGACGAAGTATTAGCAGCTGCAAAACAACTTTAATCATTTATAGCAAGTATTTCACGCCGACTTAACTTCTTGCACATTCTCACTATCATTTTCAACACTACCATTTTCTGTGGGCCATGCTTTCAGGACTGCATTCACTAAGGTTGCCAATGGAATAGCAAAGAACACTCCCCACAATCCCCAAATTCCACCAAACACAAGTACTGCTGCAATAATTGCTGCAGGGTGCAAATTTACCACCTCAGAAAACAATAGCGGCACAAGAATATTTCCATCTAAAAACTGAATTACCGCATACGCTATCAGCACATAAGCAAAATCTGGCCCTACGCCCCACTGAAAGTACGCAACAAATAAAATTGGCAAACCTACTACCGCGGCACCCACGTAGGGAACAATCACTGAAATACCGACCAAGAATGACAATAACATTGCATATTGCAAACCAAAATATACAAAGGTCACATAGGTCACCGACCAAACCAAAAATATTTCTAAAAACTTTCCGCGAATGTAGCTTGCGATTTTTTGATTAACTTCGAACCACACTTCATTAGTAAGTTCTCGGTTTGCCGGAAGAAACCCTTCTAACCAATTTAATATTTTTTCTTTGTCTTTCAAAAAAAAGAACACTAACAATGGCACCAGAATGAGATATACCATAATGGTAATCACACCCACGACAGACTCTAAAGGTTGACTGATAAAATTATGGCCTGCAGAAATTAGCTGCGAGCGAATCGACCAAATAAGTTCATTAATTTGTTCTTCTGTAAATATTTGTGCAATGCTCGGATATCGATCCGGTAATTGCATGATTAAATCTTGACCGTGAGTAATCATAGTGGGCAATTCACGAAAAAACTGCGTGAACTGTTGAGATAGCTGTGGAATCAAAGCAAAGATAATGATCAGCAATAAAGCAATAAATGCAAAAAACACTATACCTAGCGCCAAAAATCTTGGAATTTTACCGCGACGGAGAATCTCTACTGCACCATCCAACACATAAGCGATTACGATACTGGCCAATAAGGGTGCAAGCAGATCACCAGCCAATAAAACAACCGCAAAGCCAATAATGATAAATAAGGCAAGGATTACAACTTGTGGGTCAGAGAAGTGTCGCTGATACCAACTTCTAATATATTCAATCATCTGCGTATTCTTGGGACATAATTCAGACTACACCTATAAAGAAAATTCTTTACAGTCATATCCTTGTATGGATGGTATCTACAAACAAATACAGAGCTTGCTAACTAGAAACTATTGGATAGGCTGCATTTGTTGATCACAACCACACTATTTAATTTACTTTGAGGGACTGCAGTAACCACGCGCATATTCTAGTAACTGCTCCATAGCATGCAAACGAAATTTTTGTCGTTGGCGTACAAAGGAAAAGGGTCTTTCAAGTGGCGGATCTAAATCAACTTTAGCAATACTATCGAGCTTAAGTTCTTTTTCTATCGTGACATTTGAGACGATAGAAACTCCCATACCTGCTTCAACAGCACCTTTTAAAGACTCAGGGCTACCCAGCTCTAAACTAAGATTAAGATTATTACGATCCAAACCCTGGCTGACTACATAGTCCATAATGACCTCACGAGTACCAGACCCCTCTTCTCGACCTATGAATGGATAAGGCAGCAAATCTTCCATAGAAATAGAAGTTTTAGATGCCAACTCATGATCCTTAGGAACAATTACCACCAAGGAATCTTTACGACATTCTTCAACTAATAAATTTTTATTAGTAACGGGTCCTTCAACAATACCTAAATCGATCATGCTATTTTCAATCATCGAGACAATGCCTTCAGTATTTGAAACCTTAAGACGCAACTGAATATCAGGAAACTCTTTAGTAAAACCACTCAGCAAACTTGGCAGCATATATTCAGCAATCGTAGTGCTAGCACCCAATGTTAAAACGCCACTAACATCTCCGGTTAACTCTTTAATTGAGTTTTCCATTTCAGCGTAGAGCTCGAAAATCTCTTCTGCATATTCATAAGATTTGCGACCCGCTTCCGTCAAGGTGACACGATTATGTGTGCGGTCGAATAAGCGTGTGTTGAAGTGCTCTTCCAGTTGACGTACTTGGAAGGTAACTGCAGGTTGGGTCATATGCAGTGTTTCCGCTGCTTTGGTGAAACTCAGCAGTTTCGCAACTGTATAAAATACCTGTAATCGTCGATCTGCCATACCCGCCTCGTTATCAATTCACCAAAGTATGAATATTACCAAAATTAAATATAAATTAATATTATGGGCGGGTAATTTATTTTGGTAGCCGCTGATTTTTATGCATCACAGCCCTGAAACAGGCCTATGGCCGGCCGTTCCAGGCCGGCCGGTGGTCATGATTGCGCTGAGTTTAGTGCACGACCGCGCATTAATGCA
>CAYXVH010000075.1:0-7371 GCA_964468615.1 uncultured Thiotrichales bacterium
TTGATGATGTTAGGCATTAAGCTATTTCCAGTGTATTACAAAGGTTTCACTACAGAAAAAATTGTGGAAGATATTGCTTTAGAGATGCAGGGTAAAAAACCTAATAAGAAGCAATTGTGGGAATCTATTTCAAAACGTATAAATATAAACAGCGTCTATGGTATAGAAAAAGAACATTTTGTTTATGAAAAAAACAAAGACTCAGTTGAATTTGGTTTGGACTACGAGGTTAGGATCTCAGTTATAGCGAATCTCGATGCGATAGCAAAATTTGATCAACGTCAAACTATCAGCACTAAAAAATAAAGCCTAAGAAGATAAATATTGAGTCTTGTTAAGCTACTTGGAGAAGAGCTTTTAAATTCGGATCTCTGTCTTCGTGCTCTCACACATCGAAGTGTAAGCAGTAATAATAATGAGCGTCTAGAATACTTGGGCGATTCCTTGCTTGGGTTCTTTGTTGCTAATTGGTTGTTCAACCATTTTCCTTCCTATCCTGAAGGTGACCTTACACGTATGCGGGCTCATCTAGTTAAAAAAGACACCTTGGCAGAAATTGCGCGTGAACATGATTTGGCGAGTCATTTGGTTTTAGGTGCTGGAGAACTAAAGTCAGGTGGACTACGAAGATCTTCAATTTTAGCGGATGCACTTGAGGCGTTGATTGGAGCGGTCTTTGTTTCTACAGGTTACGAGAGTGCATGCATTTTTATTGAGAAGTTGTATGCAAGTCGATTCTCTAGCATACCAACAGTTGATGAACTTAAAGATGCTAAAACCAGGTTGCAAGAATTATTGCAATCTAATGGTGAAAACCTACCTGTATACAACATTGTTGAGAAACATGGTAAATCTGGAAGTGAGACATTCTCAGTGCAGTGCGTTATTGAGAATTGCCAGGAAGCTTTTATTGGGGTTGGAACTAGCCGTCGAAAAGCCGAACAAGAAGCTGCGGAACTTGCTTTTGAATTTATTTCAAAAAAAGTTTAATTCATAATTACTTAATTATAGATGACAACTAAAACACATTGTGGTTTCGTGACTATCGTTGGACGCGCCAATGTAGGGAAATCTACATTGTTTAATGCTCTTTTGGGAGAGCAATTATCTATAGCCACACATAAGCCCCAAACTACGCGACATAATATTCGCGGAATTCTAAGCTTGACATCATGCCAGTTGATTCTAGTCGATACGCCCGGAATCCAGTTAGGTAATAAAAGATTAATAAATAAAGTTCTTATTAGTAATGCATTGTCTAGCTTGCAAGAGGTGGATGTAGTTTTAATGGTTGCTGAAATGGGTCGTTGGAGTGATGAAGACGATTATTTGTTAACACAAGTTAAAGAAGCGAATTGCCCTGTTGTTCTGGTAATTAATAAAATTGACAGAATGAAGGATAAGTCAGCACTGTTGCCTATTCTAGAAGATGCAAAAAGTCGGTATGAGTTCGAGGATATTATACCTGTTTCTGCCTTGCATGATAAAAATATGGATACGCTAACAAAAGTTTTGTGTAACCAGGTGCCAGAGTCAGTATTTCTTTTTCCTGAAGATGTTGTATGGGATCGTGATGATGCATTTGTGATTTCTGAAATTGTGCGTGGTACAGCGATTACTCAGCTTCATAAGGAATTGCCTTATGCAATATATACTGAAGTTGAAAATCTAAGTTTTGATGAAGATCTAATATCCATTGGTGTGGTCATTTGGGTTGAGAAAGACAGTCAAAAAGGTATCGTGATAGGTAAAAAAGGTTCAAAATTAAAAGCCATTGGCGAGCAGGCTCGAAACAGGCTTGAAAGAGTGTTTAACAAAAAAGTGATGCTAAAAACTTGGGTAAAAGTAAAACAGAATTGGCAAGATCAGCATGATATCGTGTCGCAATTTAAGGAATAAGTGAGCTCGACCATGAGGGTGCAACTAGAGCAAGCGTACTGCATGCATGCCAGGCGTTATCGAGAATCTAGCCGTATACTAGATATGCTTACTCCTGAGCATGGTTTGGTTTCTTGTCTTGGGCACAGTTCAAAGAAAAAAAATTCAAGTGTAGATTTACTATTTACACCTCTTCTTATTTCTTGGAGTGGTAGGGGTGAGTTGTTCACGCTAACTCATGTAGAGAGTGTTACAGCTAAACAAGTAACTACACCTGAAGTGTCAATTATGGGAATGTATTTGAATGAACTGATTTTGAAGCTAGTGCCTAAATCCAGTCCAAGCAAAGAAATTTTTGATCTCTATGAAAATGTTATTCGCTTGTTGGAGAAAGGTGATAGTCAGGAAAAAGTTTTGCGATTATTCGAAATAGAACTACTTGAATTGGTCGGTCACGGACTTTCCTTAGATAAAGAAGTCGATCATGAAACTCCGATACGCGAAGATGAGTTCTATCGGTATGACGTGGGGATGGGTCCAGCAAGAATTCAGCATGAAAATACTGCATGGAATGTTATTAAGGGTGCGACTTTAATAGGTCTGCAATCGCCATTGAGTATGGATGTCTCATGTTTAGCAGAGGCAAAGCGGCTTATGCGAGGTGTTATTAACTGGCATATAGATAGTAGGCCATTGCACAGTCGAGAAATTTTGCAATTTATGCAAGCATAAGCGCTTAAGTAAACTCTAAAATAAAAAAATGTCGGTTAATTCAAAAGTACGCCTAGGTGTAAACCTTGATCATGTGATGACGATCCGTCAAGCGCGCTTCACGCCCTATCCAGACCTAAAGCAAGCCATAGAGTTAGCAGAGCGGGCAGGTGCAGATGGCATCACCATGCATTTGCGCGAAGACCGGCGTCATATACAAGATGATGATGTTTACCTTGCAAAGCGGGTGATTCAAAGCAGTATGAATTTAGAAATGGCTGCTACGGATGAAATGCGCGATATAGCATTAAATGTAAAGCCTGAGAACTGCTGTATTGTTCCTGAACATCGCCAAGAGCTTACTACTGAGGGTGGTCTAGATGTTGTTAAGCATGTTTCTAGAATTAAAGATATTACTACGGCACTTACTGAAGTAAATATCGCAGTTTCATTATTTATAGAACCAGACATTAAAGTCATAAACGCCTCGGCTGAAGCAGGTGCGCCGGTTATTGAGTTGCATACCGGAACCTATGCAAGTAGTGAGGGCGACAAGCAAGTACAAGAGCTAGAAAGAATAAAAAATGCGGTTGCGCATGCTGCATCATTGGGGTTGGTGGTTAATGCAGGCCATGGGTTACATTGTGAGAATGTTACGCCCATTGCGAATATTGAACATATGTATGAATTAAATATTGGTCATTCTATTGTAGCTCATGCATTGTTTGTAGGGCTTGAGAAAGCGGTGCAAGAAATGCGAGCAAAAATGAACGCTAATTCTTAAATAGCTAGCTTTTAAAGATGAAAATTGTTGGTACTGGAATTGATATTGTAGAGATTGCGCGAATCGCTAAATCTTATGAGCGATTTAATGAAAATTTTGCCTCGAAGATCCTTCATGATGATGAGTTGATAGAATTAGAGGGTTCGGCAAATAAGATCGCATTCTTAGCTAAACGATTTGCAGTAAAAGAAGCATTTGTAAAGGCTTTGGGTACTGGCATACGAGACAATGTGCATTGGCGTAAAATGTATGTGCAGCATGATGATAAAGGTAAGCCATTGCTAAAATTTACTGCTGAGTTTGTAGATGAAATTAAAGCTGAAAGCCTCGATGTGCATATTAGTATCTCAGATGAAAAAAAATATGTCGTAGCCCAAGCTCTAATTTTTGAACAAGTTACCTAAAATAGAAACCTAAATAGAAACCTAAATGAACATTCCTACTATAGAACAATTCGTTGGCAACACTCCTCTTGTTCGACTACAGCGCTTACCAGGTAAAACCTCTAATTTGGTGTTAGGTAAATTGGAAGGCAATAATCCTGCAGGCTCAGTAAAAGACCGTCCTGCGTTAAGTATGATTGTAGAAGCAGAAAAGCGTGGCGAAATTAAACATGGAGATAATTTAATTGAGGCAACAAGCGGTAATACTGGAATTGCATTAGCCATGGTGGCAGCAATGAAGGGTTATAACATGAAACTCATCATGCCGGATAACATGAGTCAGGAGCGTCGCGATGCAATGCAAGCATTTGGCGCAGAGTTAATTCTAGTAACTGAAGAAGAAGGTATGGAAGGTGCGCGTGATTTAGCACTAAAAATGCAGGCCAAGGGTCAAGGTAAAGTTTTAGATCAGTTTGCCAATCCAGATAACCCATTGGCGCATTATCAAAACACAGGGCCAGAATTGTGGCGTGATACTCAGGGGGAAATTACACATTTTGTAAGCTCCATGGGCACTACTGGCACTATTATGGGGGTATCTAAATATTTAAAAGAAATGAATCCGGATATTCAAATAGTAGGCGTATATCCTGCGGAAGGTGCCAAGATTCCAGGTATTCGAAAATGGGCTGATGAGTATGTGCCAAGCATATTTAATGCAAAGGTTGTCGATCAAATACTTGAGGTCACCCAACAAGAAGCCGAAGACATGATGCGTAGGCTCGGTAAAGAAGAAGGAATTTTTTGTGGGATATCTTCTGGCGGTGCCATAACTGCAGCATTAAGAATCTCTGAGCAAGTCGAGAATGCAGTAATTGCCACTATTATTTGTGATCGTGGAGATCGTTATTTGTCTACTGGATTGTTTTCAAAATAATAATTTTATTATGAATATTTTAGTTTTTGATATTGAAACGGTCCCTGATGTTGAGTCTGGTAAAAAGATTTATGATTTAGAAGGTTTGCCTGATAAAGAAGTGATCAAAGCCATCGAACATCTGCGTAATCAACAAACCGGCAGTGATTTTATGCCGCACTATTTGCAACGCATTGTTGCGATTTCTGCGGTGTTAAGTACTCATGATTCCGTTAAAGTCTGGTCACTAGGCGATGCAGATTCACCTGAAAAAGAATTGCTCAAGCGTTTTTATGATGGTTTGGAAAAATATAATCCAACCATTGTTTCTTGGAATGGTGGTGGCTTTGATTTACCGGTTATGCACTACCGCTCTTTGTTGCATGGTGTAAATGCTCAACATTATTGGCAAATGGGTGATGAAGATACCAGTTTCCGTTATAATAATTACTTAAGCCGTTTCCACTGGCGACATATAGATTTAATGGATGTGCTGGCAGGGTTTCAAATGCGTGCCAATGCAAAGTTAGACCACATTGCTACCATGCTGGGTTTTCCCGGCAAGTTGGGAATGGATGGGTCCAAAGTGTGTGGCGCATTTCTTGATGGAAAAATTGAAGAGATACGCGATTATTGCGAAACAGACGTGCTGAATACCTATTTAGTATTTTTGCGTTTCGAATTAATGCGTGGAAAGATCTATGAAAAAGAATATGAGCGAAAATGTCAGCAAGTTAGAGATTACTTGTCTGATTCTGGTGAGGAGCATTTAGAAGAATTTTTGAAAGCTTGGGTATGACGGCTAACGACCCAAAGCGGACACTCACTATTTACAATATTTAGTCCATAGTACCATGGATTTTTAAGTGCAAATGCGATTTTTACACGCAAATGTTAAACTGAAAAAAACAAATACAAGAGGTGCCTTATCTTAAAAAGACACAGAATTCAATTTCCTAGACCAGGAGCACACAAACTCACTCAAGACGAAGTCTACTTTTTTCTGCAAGAAGGCACGCAAGCACGCAAGATTCGGTTTCATGACTATGATGATATCTACAAAATTCCAGGTTTGTATGAGCAAGTATTTTATGATCGATTACAATGTGTTTCGCCAACTAAAGTTGCTTCCATACTACAATCTACAATAAAACAATCATCCAATAATTTCTCTGAACTGCGAGTCCTCGATTTGGGCGCTGGAAACGGCATGATGGGAGAGGAACTAAAAAAGTTTGGTGTTTCTAGGCTTATTGGCGTCGATATTATTCAAGAAGCCTATGAGGCTACTGTTAGAGATCGTCCAGGTTTATATGATGCGTACTATATTAAAGACTTCTGCGAACTTGACGACAAAATTAAAGAAGAAATTTCATTATGGCACTTGGATTGCATGGTAACAGTCGCTGCGTTGGGGTTTGGTGATATTCCTACCAAAGCATTCATTGAGGCATTTAACATCATAAAAAGCCAAGGATGGGTTGCATTCAATATAAAAGAGACTTTTTTTGATGCGAGCGATGACACTGGCTTTTCGCGAATGATCCGAGAATTGATTTTTTCGGAGTACTTAGATATCTACCACATTGAGCGTTATCGTCATCGTTATTCTATTGAAGGTGAGCCACTTTTTTATTTTGCAATAGCGGGTAGAAAGAATGCAGATGTGCCGCAAGAATTTTTAACATCCAAAAATATATCCTAGTAACGAATGTCCGCTATTGGCCGAAAGCAGACATTCGCCTGACTGTATTTTGTAATAAAAAAATAGATTTAAAGAAACTATTTCATTTGCAAGGGAACGCATGGGCAAATGCTTCAAGCACAAGATCCAATTTGTGCTCCTGTAGTTTTTCAGGATGTTCGTTTGAAAAATTAACTACTATTCTAGCAGCTTGACCATTGCTGATTCCTGTCTCTGGGAAACAGATATTTCTTTCTTGAGTGAAAGATTCTTGCTTATAAAGTAGTTGCTTGATACCTTCTAAATAACTTAAACATCCTACCGATCTTGCATGGTCATCTGGGGTTGGATTATTGATATCCTGAAGTTTTAATGTGGCGTTACAATGATTAATTAAAGTCTCACCAGTATTCCAGCGCCCCAGGCTATAGCTATAGTCTCCTAGCAAAAGCAACATCAATACCAGCAAGAGTCTTTGGGAAAGTTTCAGCAAGCGCATAAAACAATAGCCATCAAATATAGGTTTTACTACCTTGCAAAAACAAAGATTTAATTGCAAGAAGATAATTGTTCTAATGACCGCAATTGGCCCAAAGCAGACATTTATTTAAAGGAAAGAATTAATCAGTTCGCGTCTTCCAGGACGCGTATCTTATTCGTACGGTCGCTCCCGACATCCTGTCTCCCGCGACACTTGTGCATCCTGCACATCGTCCTTGTGATCACCCATTCAAGTAAGTAACTTCTCTAAAACTTTTTGATAAATATCTGTCAACTGATCCAGTGCATCCACATCAACACATTCGTTCACTTTGTGAATGCTTTCGTTCACTGGTCCTAGTTCTACCACTTGTGCGCCGGTAGGTGCAATGAAGCGCCCATCCGATGTGCCGCCACCAGTTGAAAGTTCTGGTTTGATGTTTACAGTTTCTTGTATGGCTTGTTCGCAGGCATGGGTTAATTCGCCTGGTTCACAATAAAAAGGATTTCCGGAAAGATGCCATTCAATTTCATA
>CAYXVH010000076.1:0-12195 GCA_964468615.1 uncultured Thiotrichales bacterium
CTGGTGGCTATCTTAGAAGCGCTTAAACAAGCTGGCGCTTTACGTGCCGAACTGGTCATCATTTAAATAAGGTATTAGTGCAAATGGAATCGCACGTTAATGTAGCTAAAAGTCTTAGTGGCCTTTTGCAATCAACTCAACAGGGTGCCAAGGGTCACGCTTCCGAAATTGGTGATGCAGTACAGAAATTTGAAGCATTTTTTATTCAATCTATGCTTAAAAGTATGCGCAGTGCCTCATTATCCACAGGATTGCTTGATAGTGATAAATCAGATTTTTATCAAGACTGGCATGACCAACAACTGGCGAGTGATTTGGCTTCGAAAGAAACCTTTGCGGTTGCTAAACTTCTTCGTCGCCAATTTACAGGTGATTCTGAAATTCCTGCAGCCAGTACAAGCTTAAATTCAGATTCACTATTTCGACGTAGTGCTTATTCATCAGTGGATGCCTCTTCCGATGCATCAAGTGGTCCTACTGTTGTGGCATCTATTGAAACATCTAAAATTAGCGCAATAGATTCAATTAAAACTACATTAAAACAGTCAGTTACTAAAGAAATAGCAGAAACTACTGGAGTATCACGCAATTCAGATCCATCTACACCTGAGCAGTTTGTTCAACAGATTTATCCTCATGCTCAGCAAGCCGCTACAAAATTGAATACATCTGCCGATGTATTAGTAGCAATAGCAGCATTAGAGACAGGCTGGGGACTGCACACACCAAAAGGTAATTTTGACCAAGATTCATTTAATTACTTTGGAATTAAGGCAAATAATTGGCAGGGGCGTGAAGTAACGAATGTGACTCGGGAATTTGATGGTGAAAAAATGATTGTAATTCAAGATGACTTTAGAGCATATGAGACACCAGCTGAGTCGTTTAACGATTTTGCTGAGTTTTTGCTAAGTAATCCCCGTTATCAGGATGCGATCAATCATAGTGGTGATGCCAAGGCGTTTGCTAATGAATTGCAAAAAGCAGGTTATGCAACTGATCCTAACTATGCGAAAAAATTAAATTCGATATTAAATGGCAGTATTTTGAATAATGCCATTCATTCTTTGGATGAATTAGAGTCAACTAGCGATGTGGTCTCTAATTATCAAACTAATAATGCTCACTAAGATAAAGAGATAGTCAAGTGGTAGATGCATCTAGAATTGCGATAACAGGATTGCAAGTATTTCAACGTGCGCTTGCGACAACTTCGAATAATGTTGCCAATGTAGGTACCGAAGGGTACACGCGACAACGTGTTGATATCACCACGAGGCCATCGCAAAGATTTGGGGATGGTTTTTTTGGTAGCGGTGCAAGAGTTTCAAGTGTACAGCGAATTGAAGATCAATTTTTAAATGCGCGCGTACAATCCAGTTCATCTGATGTAGCTCGCTTAGATTCCTACCTAAGTTTAGTAAATAGAGTAGAAAATTTAGTATCAGGATCACAAGGAGGTTTGGATAGCGCATTACAAAACTTTTTCAATAGTTTGCAAGATCTTTCCAATGATCCTGCATCTATACCGGCGCGCCAAGTGGTATTAAGTAACTCAGATACGCTAGTTGCACGTTTTAAAAATCTAGATGCAAGTTATAATGATATTAATCAGGAAATTAATACACGTCTAAGAGGTGATATTAATGACATTAATAGTCTTACCAATGGTATTGCAGACTTAAATAAAGCTATTGTCGAAGCTAAAGCAACCACGTCTGGGCAGGGTGTGCCAAATGATTTGGTAGATCAAAGAAATGTTCTAGTTGGTAGATTATCTGAACGCCTTGCTGTGAATACAGTGGAACTAAGTGATGGTTCTATTAATGTGTTTGTGGGTGGTGGCGAATCGGTAGTAATCGGAAGCTTATCAAGACAGTTATCTGCAATTAATGATCCAGCAAATCCTGGCGAGTTACGGGTAGGGATTAATGCAGGACCGAGTACATTTGATATTACCGATAAAATTACCGGAGGTAGTGTAAGTGGCTTATTGGATTTTAGGTCAGAACAGCTTGGCGAGATTCGCAACCAGACTGGACGATTAGCATTAGTATTGGCAAACGAATTCAATGTTCAACATCAGGCAGGATTGGATGTTAATGGTGCTCTAGGTGCACAATTCTTTGCATCGTCTACACCTCAAACATTGGCAAATCAAAACAATACCGGCGCAGCCACAGTTACTACCAGTATTACTGATTTCACTCAATTGACTAGTTCAGATTATGAACTAAGTTACGACGGAGCAAATTACACTTTAACAAGATTAAACGACGGTGTTAGTACCAGTGCAGCAGCGGGACCATTGAATATCGATGGTATACAAGTTGCTATAGCTGGTGCAGCAACAGCAGGGGATAGCTTTTTAGTTCAACCAACTAGGAATGGTGCGTCAGGAATTGATGTATTACTTACCAATACCAGCCAAATTGCTGCTGCATCTCCAGTGCGTAGCCTAGATAGCACTGCAAATTTAGGTAGTGGTGTGGCGACTACGCCAGAAGTTTTAGATGTAAATAATGCAGATCTATTCGATACGGTTGAGATTCGTTTTAATACACCAGCATCTACTTTTGATATTGTAAATGTAACCGATGGTGCAACGATTGCAGCAGGTGTTGCCTATACTAATAATGCGAATATCGACTTCAATGGCATACGTGTGCAAATACAGAATCAACCGGAAGCAGGCGATGTATTTACCATAGAGCGAAATACTGGTGGTGTAGGAGATAATACTAATGCGGTTGCTTTATTAGGTTTGCAAACCTCACAAACAGTTGGCGGTACTGCAACTTTGCAGGAAGGATATGGAGTATTAGTAAGTAAAATCGGAACAGTAAGCCGTCAAACCAGTATTAGCAGCCAAACGCAACAAGCATTGTTCGATCAGGCAATACAAGCACGCGAT
This sequence comes from uncultured Thiotrichales bacterium, assembly GCA_964468615.1. Lineage (GTDB taxonomy): Bacteria > Pseudomonadota > Gammaproteobacteria > UBA4575 > UBA4575 > JABDMD01. The sequence goes on from CAYXVH010000076.1 coordinate 2,915, forward strand.
AATGTATCAGGTGTAAATCTTGATGAAGAAGCCGTGGATTTAATTAGATATCAGCAAGCTTACCAAGCGGCTGCGCAAGTTATTTCCACTTCAAATCTATTGTTCGATACATTTTTAGCAGCCGTACGAAGATAATTACTATGACTAGAATCACTACTGCCTATTTATTCCAAAAGACCGCGGTGGATATCGCGAGAAAGCAATTCGATATTTCAGAAATTCAAAATCAGATTAGTTCTGGAAAGCGTTTAAACAAACCGTCTGATGGTCCTGCAGAAGCTGCACGGGTGATCGACTTAAATCAAGCGATTGGCAGGATTGACCAGTTTCAACGTAATAGTATTTTTGCAAATCAGCGCTTAGGTTTGGAAGACGCAACACTATCTAGTGTGAATAACTCATTGCAACGTGTACGAGAATTAGCTCTACAAGCCAATAGTGGCATTCAAACAGGCGAAACGCGAGCCATTATACGTGCGGAAGTAGAGCAGAGGTTACAAGAATTACTTGATTATGCTAATGCAAGTGACGGCAATGGTAATTATTTGTTTGCAGGCTCTAAGAGTCGTACTGAGCCTTTTACGCAAATTGCATCAGGCGTGTCATATAATGGTGATCAAAATCAGCTTTCGTTAAAAATATCTGCCAATCGCAATATTGTATCTTCTGAGTCAGGTTATGACGTTTTTGTGAATATAAAAAATGGAAATGGTAATTTTTCAACCTCATCTAACGCAACTAATACTGGCGATGGGGTAATTACAGCAGGGTCAGTGATCGATAATGCAGTTTTTCAGGCAAACGATTTTAGTATTACGTTTACATCGCCTACAACGTTTGATGTAGTTAATAATACAACGGCTGTAACTGTTTTAGCTGGACAAAGCTATGTGTCTGGGCAAGCCATTAATTTTAATGGTGCTGAGGTAGTTATTTCTGGTGATCCGCAAACGGGTGATGAATTTCAAGCTAACGCAAGCCGTAGACAAGATGTGTTTGCCACATTACAAAACTTTATTGATGCTTTGGAAATTAATCCTTCAAACCCAACTGATCAAGCACAATTTACTCAAGCTCTAGATCGCACTATTGGCGATGTAGATAATGCCATACAGAATGTTCTTAATACTCGTACCTTTATTGGTACGCGACAAAATTCAATTGATACCGCTAACATTGAGAATGAAGGTGCGAAAATTGAATTACAAACCACACGTTCGCAAATTGAAGACTTAGATTACGCGCAGGCGATTACACAACTGCAATTGCAACAGACAACTTTGCAAGCGATTCAGGGCGCATTTGCACAAGTTCGTGGTCAAAGTTTATTTAACTTCCTATAATTCTCACGAGAATCAACCCTTCGTCAGGTAAAACTGCTTTCTATTAGTTTTACCATTAAAGAAAATCGTCTTGCTGCCATGCGTAGTTTATTGAATTTCTTACATTTTTTTACTAAATCCTTAAAGAATTCAAATTACACGCCGATAAGCTTAGCAGGACAACGTAGAGGCTTGGTTCTTTGCGGTGTCGAAGTTTCTTTATGGAGACTTTGAACTTTTTAAGGGTGAACTACTAAGGAGTAAGTAAAATGCCTCAAATTATTAACACAAACTTGTTCTCGTTGAATGCTCAACGAAACTTAAATACGACGCAAGGTTCGTTACAGACTTCATTGGAGCGCTTGTCTTCAGGTTTACGAATTAACAGTGCGAGTGATGACGCTGCAGGCTTAGCGATTGCCGAGCGATTTACCTCACAAATTCGAGGATTAAACCAAGCCATTCGAAATTCAAATGATGGTATTTCGTTTTCTCAAACCGCTGAAGGCGCATTATCAACTGCAACCGATGCGTTACAACGTGTTCGTGAGCTAGCGGTACAGTCTGCTAACGATACAAACTCATCTACAGATCGCCAAGCGCTAAATAATGAAGTGCAACAGTTAATTGCTGAAGTTAATCGAATCTCGAATAGCACACAGTTTAACGGTCAAAACATTCTAGATGGCACGGCAAGTAATTTGGTTTTCCAAGTGGGTGCTAACCAAAACCAAACCATTAGTGTTGGTGGTGTAGACGCTCGTGGTTCAACTCTCGGTGCAAATGTTTCCGTCAGTGGCTCAATCGAGCAAGCGGCTATTAATACTGCAGTGACAACTGACACATTAACCGTGCAAGGTGTTGCAGTGGATCTTTCTGGTTTATCTGCTACGGCGGCTACGACTACACAGGTTGCAAATCAAATTAACAATGTGACTGCAACATCAGGTGTACAAGCACAGATTAACACTACCGTTACAACAGGACCACTGGTTAACGCTGCTGGCGCGGTTACGGTTAATGGTGTGTCATTAACCCTTCTAGGAAATGCAACGGACATTGATACGATTAACAACTTTTCTGCACAAACAGGTGTTACCGCTGGAGGTGCTGATGGTGCCATTATATTAAGTAATACTAATGGTTCTACCATTGAAATTGACGCTGGTGTTGGATTAGGTGGTGCACAAACCGTTCAAGCAGGTATTACGCTTACAGCTGATGTTGGATCAACCATTACTTTAGGGGGCGCGGCGCCTGCGGTTCTTAGTGGTAATGCAGTTGGTGCCGGTGGTGTAGATCAAACGGCAAATGGTATTAGTGTTTTGACTCAAGCGGATTCTAACAGTACGTTATTAACCGTTGATGCGGCTTTACAGCAAATTAATACTTTGCGTTCAGAACTGGGTGCGGTTCAAACTCGTTTTGAGTCCACCATTTCTAACCTTCAGATTACCGTTGAAAATCTGACTGCTGCGCGTTCGCGTATTCAAGATGCTGACTTCGCTGCAGAAACTGCAAACTTAACTCGTTCGCAGATTTTGCAACAGGCTGGTCTTGCAATTGTTGCACAGGCAAACTCTTTGCCGCAGAACGTATTATCACTACTTCAGTAGTGAATTATTAACTTTCATGTTTATGCATCTAGAACTCTACCGATCCCTCTGGGTGCATAACCGAAAGGTTTAATAGGAGATTATAATGGTTGCGCAAGTAATTAAATTACCTTTAGCAGCAAATAATTATAAATCTACACAATCTAGAGTTGCTACTGAAGTGTTTAAAACATCGGCTAGCGATGTCAAAGTTGATAGTGAAAAAGCAAAGCAAGCTGTGCAAAATATAGAAGTTGTGCGCAATGCTGCTAAAGAATTAAATGAATTTACTAAGAAGATTCAAACAAATTTGAAATTCTCTGTTGATGAAGGTAGCGGCCGATCTGTGATTACTGTTTCGGACACTCAAACCGGGGATGTGATTCGGCAAATACCGGCAATAGAAGCCCTCGCAGTGGCAAATATAATCCGTGATGCACTAGCAGAGGATATTGAAAAAGTTGGATTATTGCTGGCAACACAAAGCTAATCATTAACTGGCATTAAAATTGCTACATATCATCAAGGATTGATGAAAATTAAATAATTATGGCAGGTTCAATTACATCGTTAGGTATAGGGTCAGGAATTGATATTGAATCAATTGTGAACCAATTGGTGGCTGTTGAACGCCGACCTATTCAGTTTCTCGAAACACGTCAAACTGAAATAGATATTCAGATTAGTGCTTTGGGTGCTGTGAGAGACACCGTATCAAACTTCCAAACAGGTATTTCTGATTTGAAGTTATCCACTGGGTTTAGGTCTTTTTCGGTTACCTCAAGTGATGACCAAGTGATAACTGCATCGGTAGGCGAAGGTTCTGTGCCTATCTCTAGTGATATAGAAGTATTAACCCTAGCGCAACGAAATAAACTTGCTTCAAATGCATATGCAAGCAGTACCAGTGTGGTGGGCACAGGGCAGCTAAATATCTCAGTAGGTGTGGATACATTCTCAATTAGTATTGATGACAATAATAGTACTTTAGAAGGTATTCGTAACGCCATAAATGATAATTTGAATAATTCAGGCGTTACTGCATCCATTATTACTGCTGATGATGGCAGTCATTTAGTTTTAACTTCTGATGAAAGCGGAACTTTAAATGAATTAACAGTCACCATCACCGGTGATGGCGATGGAAAAGATAGAAATAAAAATGGATTATCTGCACTACTTTTCGAGCCAAATGGCAAAAAAAATATACAAGAAATTGATGCGGCTCAAGACGCTACACTTACTGTAGACGGTTTTGATGTTACGCGTTCTTCAAATGATATCTCGGATGTTATTGAAGGGGTAACTTTGTCTTTAAAAGATGTTGGTACTGCAGCATTATCAGTTAGTGAAGATCGTTCCGTGGGTAAAAGTGCAATTGAAGCTGCAGTCACTGCTTACAATGATCTAATAATTAGTTTAAACACACAACGTGAATCAACCTTGCAGGGTGAGTCTTTATTACTCGGGATTGAAACACGAGTGCGTCAAGTATTTACGAATAGATTGAATGTAACGGGTAGTAATTTCCAATATTTATTTAATGTGGGTTTAACGTTTGATCGAGATGGAGTGCTTAGCTTAGATGGCGATAAATATGATCAAGCCATCGAAGATGATTTTGGTGGGGTCGTGCAATTATTCTCGAATCCTGATAATGGCTTTGCGCAAGCAATTGATTCGATTTTATCCGGCTATTTGGAAACAGATGGCTTAATCCAAGCACGTACAGATGGTTTGAGCGATAGTCGATCTCAAATTGATGACAACATTGAACGTATTGAAAGCCGTGTAGTTCTTACTGAAAAGAGGCTGCGTAGTCAGTACGCAGCGCTAGATGGTTTGGTCGGGCAACTGAATGCGACCAGTAGTTTTTTAACTCAGCAATTGGCCAATCTGCCGACAAATAACTTAATAAATAATAGATAACTTAATACCTAAGTAAAAAGGAAACTAGATATGAACATGACAGCAGCAACACTGGCTATAGACGAATACCGAAGTAGCGGTGTGTTAGGAAATGTTGAGCGTTCGGATGCTCATGGCTTAGTTAGTTTGTTGTTCAAAGGTGCAATAGACCATCTTTTGGCTGCAAATGGCTACATTGAACGTAAGCAAATACACGAAAAAGCCGTGAGAATTTCCAAAACCATTGCGATATTAGATGGTTTACGATCTAGTCTTAATATCGTTAATGGTGGTGAAATTGCGCAAAATTTAGACGATTTATATGATTATATGCAAAGACAATTAGTCGTTGCTAATGCAGATAGTGATGCATCAATAATCAATGAAGTAATGGGCTTGCTTCGCGAAATACAAGAAGCCTGGAATTCCATACCCAATGAAGCCCGTATATAGCAGTACCGTAAATAATAGCTATTGGGCCAAGCATGAATGTTAATAAGCAGCTAATGCAGGTGACTAATTCTGCGAATGAGCTACTCGCTACGATCGAGAATGAGTCATGGGATGAAGCAGTAGAGCTTAGCCAACAGTGGGATGCAAAAATTCGTAGCTTTGTTCGTGGTCTATCTGCGGAACAATTTCTATCTATGAAAAGTGAAATTGAGAAAATTGCATCTCAAAACACAAGTATAAAAAAACAGTTAGAGAAATTACGCGCCAATGTTTTGACGCAACTTCAAGAAAACAATACCTCACAATCAGCTATTCAGCTATATACTAGTACTATTTAAAGTTATATATATAAAAACTGTATAAAATTACGGCATATAAGCTGTCAAATACAAATATCTTTACGAGATATAGTTATAAGACGCAATTAGCTACCTTTATAGGTAATAATTTTCATTGAATTTTAGTTGCATTGCTTAATTGTATAATTAAACAAATTGTTTTGAATCCACAATCAAACTAATGTATCTTTAACCTACCTATTAAGTAGTAATGTAAGTTGGAAATTATTAATAGATGTAGATGTATTTATATGAAAGGGAATGACGGATATGGATGCTGTCAGCGCAATAATCAAGTGGAGTGCGTACTCTATATAATCGAAAGCTTTATTAATTTGTTTGATAACAAAAGGAGCTGGTTAGAGTTATGCAAGTAGAACAATCCACGCAAGAATTCTTATCCGAATCTAAAAATGATCTAGGTCGTCGTAAAAATAATAGATCACTTCTAGATGGTCACAGTAAAGCTGTGCAGGAAGTGAGTGATCTTATAGAGCGTGTTGCCAATACTAGCGCTAATGTTCTTATCTTAGGTGAATCGGGCACAGGTAAAGAAGTTGTTGCCCGCAGTATTCATACTATTTCAAATCGAGCCTCTAAATATTTTGTACCCGTAAACTGTGCAGCAATCCCTCAGGAATTGCTTGAAAGTGAGCTATTTGGGCATGTAAAAGGGGCCTTTACAGGTGCAATTACCGATCGTAAGGGCAGGTTTGAGCTTGCTGAAGGAGGCACCTTATTTCTCGATGAGATCGGTGATATGGATCTGAATATACAGGCTAAATTATTAAGGGTATTACAAGAAAAAGTTTATGAGCGAGTTGGTAGTGGAAAGCCAATACAAGCAAATGTACGTGTAGTTGCTGCAACACATCGAAACTTAGAAGAGATGGTCGCTAAAGGTGAATTTAGAGAAGATCTTTATTATCGTTTACATGTTTATCCAATTGAATTGCCACCATTGCGTCGACGTGCTGAAGATTTACCGTCTCTAGTTTATGCAATTACTGATAAAATTAAAAAAGAAACAGGCACCGATGTAAAAGTTACGCCTGATGCAATGTCGGCATTAGCGCGTTATACCTGGCCAGGCAATGTTAGAGAACTTTCTAATTTGTTAGAAAGACTTAGTATTCTCTATCCAGATAAAGAGGTAGACGCTGCAAAATTACCTAGTAAGTACAGTGCATTTACAAATCTAAATTTACAAACAAATGCACATGTTACTGAAATAACTACCATAGATAGAGATGCCTTTGATGAAACTAAATTGCTTGTTCAAGATAATTCTAGCAACACAATTGGTTTGCCATTGCTTACCATAGATGGTGTAGATTTAAAGTCACATATTGCATCTGTTGAGCAGTTTTATATTTCACAAGCGCTAGATCTTGCCAACGGAGTTGTAGCTCAAGCTGCAAAATTACTTGGCTTACGACGAACAACTCTTGTTGAAAAATTGAAAAAACATCAATTTCAACGCATTACAACGTCATAAATTTGACTTCCCTGCATTTTAAAATATCTTAAGTTCCTGTTAAATAAAGTAAAACAATAATAGGCATGTTGTTTGCATAGTAGTTAATGCGCGTCAAATTTATGCGCATTAACAAATTACTACGCGAGGACATGCCAAATGGAAGTAGCAATTGACAACAGGAAAATAGCGCTAGAAAGTGCTTTTGATAATTTTAATCGTGTTTCAGAAGATTTAACCTCTGCATATGATCAACTCGAGAATCGAGTTGATACCCTCCAAAAAGAACTCACTGAAACTAAAAATGAAAAGTTTCACCAGTTAGTCGAAAAAGAAAAACTTGCTGATCGATTATCTATATTGCTGCGCACCTTGCCTGTAGGAATAGTCGTATTAGATGACTATGGAACCATCGTTGAAAATAATGAAATTGCCGATAACCTAATTGGCGCTAATTTAGTTGGAGAATCCTGGAATAAAATTGCTAAAAAATATTTAGCAGCAGGGTATTCGGGAAATAGTGAGATTTGCTTAAAAAATGGCAACCGAATTTCATTAAAGATTGAATCTCAGCAACGTAGTGAAGGTAAGGTAATCATCATCAATGATGTTACTGCAGAATTTAGTTACCACGAATCTGTCAATAGAAAAGAGCGACTAGAATCACTTGGAGATATGGTTGCCTCACTTGCTCACCAAGTCCGCACACCATTATCAGCCGCATTTCTTTATGTATCTAGCTTAGAAAAGCGAATTGATAAGCAAGAGCTTTCTTTTCAGCTGGTTGAGAATGTAAAGCATTGTTTACATAGTTTGGAAGAAACAGTGAACGATATGTTGTCCTTTGCAAAAGGAGAGTGGCAGCTTAACGATGTGATTAGCATAGAGCAGCTAGTTTGTAATATCCGTAATGATATTAAACACGAGTTTGGCAATTACTTAATTGATATAAATGAATCTTTTTCTAATGATGATCCAAAAGTGTCTATTAACTATATTGCTTTCTGGGGTGCGCTTAAGAACGTAATTAATAATGCAATACAAGCTAGTGAATACGATGCAAAGGTATTGATAGAGATAAAGACTGAAGGTAAAGATGTTGTATTTTCAGTGCATGATAAAGGCAGAGGTGTATCAGATGAACTTAAACAGAAAATATTTGAACCCTTCTTTACTACTAAGACAGGAGGTACAGGTTTAGGTTTAGCAGTGGTTAAGTCTATTGTCGAAGCACATCGAGGAACGGTAGAGGTTAGGAATGAGATTCCACAAGGCTTATGTATCGATGTTCGAATTCCTAAGTACTTGGAATTTTCTCCTATATCGAGTTCAAGCAAACAGCAACTTGTAGCTAGTTAAAATTATAACTAATAAAGGGTAGGTTATGCAGGGAAAAAATATATTGATTGTTGAGGATGACATGAAATTAAGTCATGCCATTGCAGGGACTATTCGTGATCATGGTTTTACAGCTTTTGAATCATCTTCACCAATGAGTGCAATGGGTCTGCTCGGAAGAGAACGTATAGACATGGTACTTAGTGATATCCAGTTCGATAAAACAGCAGATGGCAATGATCCGATCACGGATGGATATCAATTATTAGATGCTATAAAACAAAAGCATCTATCTTTACCCGTAGTGTTGATGACAGCCTATGGAACGATAGAAAAAGCGGTATCTTGTATAAAGAATGGTGCTAGCGATTACTTGGTAAAACCATTTGATGTCGATCTGCTGCTAAATATCGTTAAGAATAATATTCAAGTTAAGTTTTCAAAGCCTGGTAGTAGTGATAATTATATATCTGTAGATAAAAAATCTATCGATACTAAAAAGATAGCTAGACGAGTAGCAACCACATCGGTTTCTGTATTTATAAGAGGTGAAAGTGGTACGGGGAAAGAGGTGTTGGCGCGTTTTGTCCATGCAAACTCACCACGTTCAAAACATCCATTTGTTGCGATTAATTGTGCAGCGATTCCAGAGAACATGTTAGAAGCAGTTCTATTCGGATATGAGAAAGGTGCATACACCGGCGCACATCAAGCTAAATCAGGGAAGTTTGAAGAGGCCCAACAGGGTACATTGTTATTGGATGAAATTTCTGAGATGGATCTTACATTACAGGCAAAACTCTTAAGAGTGCTGCAAGAAAAACAAGTTGAGAGGTTGGGTGGTAAAAAA
>CAYXVH010000077.1:0-14961 GCA_964468615.1 uncultured Thiotrichales bacterium
GTTGCCGAAGCAGCATCTGTTGCACTTTCTGAAGCAGTGCTTGCCGCACCACCAGAATTTTTTGGTGTGTCCGATGAATTTTGCTGTGCTGCAAGTTCGTTGGCACACTTAGATGGTCCCGTCATGGTTAATTGCATTACATTTACTTTTTGATTTGCATCTAGTGTCGTATGCCCTTTATTTACTTTTGCTTGATCTTTTGCAGCAATGGCGTAAAAAAATTCAAACTCTTCTTCGGATAATTCTTTGCCTTTATTGCCCATGCACTCGCACAATTCAGGACCCATCTTGTTAGCTTGATTGTCGGTACAAACTTTTACATACTTATCTACTGGTGTTGCGTAAAGGTATTGTGAAAATAACAAAATAACCATAATAAAGATTTTTTTAGTGTCGTCATGGTTTACCTCCATTGATAGTTTTTAGTTACTGAAAATCGCTATTTAAGCTATATTAAATTATCAGGAATTATGCATCCAGTCTTAATCTATGCGGTCGTATTTATCGTAACAACAATAGGGTTGTTATTTGTTTTTGAGCAATATCAGTTCGGTTCGATATATTTATTGCTAATAATTTCTTCGATAATCACTGCAGTTGTGGGGAAAGTGCTGACCCGATTGTTTCCGTCTGAAGATCCTATGCAGGATGAAATAGAGAAAGAAGATCTAAAAGTGCGTGCGAATCAGTATCAGCGTGAAATTCGATGTTTATTCAATATTGTCCAGCCAGACCCTAAATTTCAGCCTAGTCCTAGAAGACTAGGGGAAAGTTTGAATGATTGCTTTGACCTGAGCATGGATGAAATGAATGCTCGCCTTAAATTATATTTTGGTGATTCGTTTAATATTGATATAAATCAGCCTCTGCCGGATATGGTTGAAGAAATGAAACAACAATATAAGAGTTGGTTGTCTTAACTAGCTTATAAAGTTATTGCACGACAGATATTATTTCGCGCTGTATCTTTTTTGTTGTAAAAAAGGGTGGAGAAGAGTGTAGTAAGCCAGATTTTGCAGTAACTAAAATATCCGTGTCGTTGCTGCAATGAAATAGTACTTGATCTTCAGCTATGGGTTCATGGTCTTCAAGTAAAACGGTTGAGTAAATATGGCCAATATGTTTTTTGCATAAAACAGTTAAGTCTTTTGATAACAAGATAAACTCTTGTGACTCTTCATAAGGGCAATCCCAGGATGTAACAATTAGATATAAGTCCTTATATGCATACTGTGCACCAATCACAAAACCTGGCACGTATTTTCCAGTACGTTTTCCATCCATAATTAATTCAGAGCATAGGCTCCATGTTTCATAAGGGCCGAGCTGTTGTTTGAATGAAAAAATAGATATTTCTTTCATATTTGTCTCCTTAAAGTTTGATTGCATTTCCAATCAGTTTTCCAGAATGTAATGGCAGCAAATGAAATGATGGTAAGTTCAACCAGTGCTGTCCAATGCAGAAAGTAATTCCATAGCTAATAACCATGACGTGAAGGAATAGAAAAATTATTGATATATGAATTTTGAATAGGATATAGCCACTTAATGCCTCCGCCTGCGAAAGTATCAAGTGATAGATGAAGCAAGATGCATTCAATAAATACTGTTGCAGCTGCTATAAGAAAGCGGGACTTAACTATCGCTGCAATGCAGTAGCAAAACCCTAATAAACTAATCCAGTAAAAAGGAATGTGAGTCCAATAACTGTGGTGGCCATGCTGTCGATTATCGATTAAATAAAAATACAACATGTCTAGGTCGGGGGAAATGCTTCCCGATAAACCTAGAAGTAACAGCCATTTAGTTTTAGAGGGATCTAGCTGGAACTGCGAAAGCAGAAATTTGCTAGCCATATAACCGGCAGGCATATGTGCCAAAAACATTCGAGGCCCCTAGTCGTTACAGAGCCTCGTATTAAACAGTGAAATTGTGGCGGGAAAATGGCGTGCTTATAGCAATACCATGGAAATTGTTTTCCAGATGATTGTTTAGGCTTGCTTAATTATTTTCTTAAGAGCTTTTTGGAAAGTGAAATAATAAACAAGGCCCATGGCAAGCCATGCAGTAAGAAATCGAACCAATCTAGCGGCTGCATTCCTTGTGCGCCGGTGAAAATCCATTTTAGTTTTTCCCAGATGTGGGGTTCGGGAGTGTAGGGCATAAGTCCCAGCGTTAAGGCAATGATTAGCCAAAACACTGGGTTAAATATGAAGTTAGATTTCTGTTCCACTAGAGTGGGCTAACATTCTCCGCCTGTAGGCCTTTGTCGCCATCGACAATATCCATTAACACTTTTTGACCTTCGCGAAGTGATTTGCGACCTGTTCCAATAATTGAGCGGTGATGAACAAATACATCTTCACCGTTTTCTTGCTCGATAAAGCCAAAGCCTTTTTTGTAGTTAAACCATTTAACTGTGCCCGAAGTTTGATTTGAACTTGGGCTCACAGTAGTTGCTTTTGCTTTTTTTGGTCTGCTTGATACTTTTCTGGCTAGATTTTTGATTAAAGTTACAACGATCGCTAATGCTAATAAACCGCCAGCAATCATAAGAGCGGTGTTGATAGGTTGAAAAGGCATATTTTCAGTAAACATGGTAAGGATGACGCCTAAAAGAATACCTAGGCTAATTAATATTTTTGAATCGATTTTCATGATTCTCTTCACTCTCCCTGGTGTAAAAATTTTGTAATGTTTGGAGTATGTTTCCAGCGCTGATTATATCACTTAGCGCTTGGGCGAAAGCCCCTCCGTCATGGCTATACCGCTTTGCTATAGGCCTTTGAGTTTCGCTGATAGTTATATAAAGACCTCTTTTTCATGGGTAGAGACTCTATTTTAGTGGTTTTAAAGCCATGCTCGCGAAACCAGTGAGAGGTTTGTGTGGTGAGCACAAAGAGCAGATTGGCCCCAGCTGCTGTGGATTTCTTTTCTAAATGGGTCAGCATTTTGCTGCCTCTGCCATTTGATTGGTATTCTGGATGCACAGCAAGGCAGGCTACTTCTGCTGCATTTTCTTCAGTGAACACTTGTAGAGCACCACAGGCAAGCACCATGCCATCACGCTCGATGACATCAAAGCTCTCAATTTCCAATTCCAGCTGTTCACGTGTACGTGGCACTAAAGCGCCTTTGTCTATCAGTGGTTGAATAAGCTCAGTTATTCCGCCTACATCATTGATGGTGGCAGGTCGAATTTCATCATACGTTTCAGCTGTCACTAAGGTTGCAACACCGTCTAGGGTGTAAAGCTCCTCTAATAAAGCTCCGGGTTTAGATGCGTCAAGTAAATGCACGCGTTTTACATCTTCTAAACAAGCTTGTATCGCAACATCAAGATAACCTTTGAGCTGTTGTTTTCTTTTTGGTAATTTTTTAACCAGTTCTTTTGCTTCATTAACATTGTAATGATTGTCGCTTTGTTTTTTATTGCCAGGCGCAATAAATTTATCCAGCAAAAGTATCAGTTTCTCGCTTTGTAGTGAGCATGCAACATGTTTAGCTACTTCGATGCTGGTTAAATTAAATATATCTCCAGTCTTGGAATAACCTAAAGGCAACATCAATACAATGTTGTTTGCATCCAGTAGCTTCTGAATTTCATCAGCGACTATGCTGCGTACTTCCCCAGTATGTTGATAGTCCACACCGTTGCGTATACCTACGGGTTTTGCTCGCACATAGTTACCGCTGACTACATTCAGCTTCATGCCGGACATTGGAGTGTTGATCAGGCCAATAGAAAAAAGTGCTTCTATATCGGTTTTAACACTGCCCGCAACTTCTTTAATGGCATGCAGCGTTTTTGTATCGGTGATACGCCAATTATTCTCAAATGAACTGGCTGATTGTTTGCCAAGTTTTTTATCTATATGTGTGCGTAGGCCTAACACTAAAACTAACTTTACCCCTAAGGTATGTACGAGTGCTAGATCATGTATAAGAGAAGAGGTATTTTCTTTTGCTAATAAAGCATCACTTATATAAAGCACAAACGTCTTGCCACGATGCGCATAAATATATGGCGTGGCTTGTCGAAAGCTTTCTAGTTGGAATGTTGAATCTTTTGGCACGGCTAAATATGGTTAAAATTATCTATAATTAATTTGTAAGGTACTGGTTAAGTCTATGAATTCACATAGATTATCGCATCAATCTTTTGCTATCTTAGACCTCATTAGGACCTTATAATAGGCGAAGAGAATTTGTCTACGGTAGCGCTATTTCACTAACCGGTCGAATTTTATACACATAATCCTATAACCACCAATATAGCCAAATTATTGAGAACCAAGAATGCGAAAAATACAGCTAATTAATGCTGGCATATGTATAGCAGTAATGCTTTTCATGAGTCCCATCAGCTTTGCAGGAGGAGAGACTACTAAATCTCCCATCTTAGATCGAGTTAAAGTGCTGCATAAGGTGCCTGAGAATCTAGACAGCCTAAGTCTGCAGCAGTTACATGCAGAGCGTGAAACTCGTCAGCGAGATCTTGACGTAATTCGTCAAGCAAGTGATGAGCCCGAAGTGGCTAAGCAACAGTTGCTGGAAACTATTATTGCTCACGATGATGTACGCTTAAAAATCGCAGATGTTATTCCTGCAATGGTTGAGGATTATAAAATAGAAGGAAAATTTCGTGATTCATTGATGGGGTATAGCAATACCTTTAACGTAGATATGCGTGAAGCACGTAAAGATGTGCATTCAATTAACGATTATAAATCTTATGATTTTCGTTTTGCAGCGGTTTATATGTCTATGATGTTTAAATTTAATGAAAACCCTGAGTTTCATAAAAGGTTAGTTTCAGATATGCAGGATTCGGATACCGCTATTGGTAGTTATCGAAAAGAGTTAGATGAATCTTATGCTAAGGTTGAGCATGATAAGTATCTAATTCAGAATATTTATTCTGTTAACGAATTGGAACAAGCAATCGCTGCGATTGATGAAGAGATATCAAAGCGAAAACATGCAGAATTATAAAACTTAAAATAATTTTAAGGTTAAGCAGTTAGGCTTAATCTTTTTATGCTGAGGAGTTGGGTATGAATAGATTAAAGTATATATGTTTATGGTTTATGTCATTCATAATGACATCGACTTTATTTTGTCTAAGCACTGCAGGAGCGGAAGATACTTCTGAGGCGCAACCTCCGCCAGAAATTGTTATTGATGCCCCACCACCCACTCAATCACCTGTAAAACAAGAAGCAGGTGGTAGTGAAACCGTTACCATTTACGAATCAAAAGTGTTGCCAGGTTTCCGTCCTTGTACAACTGAAGATTACCGTAATCAAGATACTGATCCAGTAGTATGTCAAGATGAAGAGGCTGCTCGTGAAATTTCTACACGCGGAAATCATGCTGTATCAGAAGATCTAATTGTAGAAGATGATGCGGTACCGCAAGGTAATATTTTCAGATTAAAGTTTGAGCGTTTTAAGAAAAAGAAAACTAATTAAATATTGGTGTGCTTTGTGGTCCACAAGTATTTTTATGTAAAGAGGTGGGCTCATGAGTAAATATTCTCATTTAGAAATTGTTTATGTCTGTGTTTTTGCGCTTGTTTTACCCATACTATGCCTACATATGCGGGAATTGTTGGAACGAATGAAATATTGCAAGAGCAATATACTGATCTGAAAAGAGAGAATCTTTATCAAATTTTAGGTCGAGCTGAAGCACGCAGTCTCTTAGAACAACATGGAGTTACTGCTGAACAAGCACAAGAACGTATTGACTCCTTGACCGATGAATAAATAAGGATGTTTGCACAGAATTTCAAAGATTTACCTGCGGCAGGCGGTATAGGTGGTGCAGCTGCTATTTTGATATTAGTGTTGCTTGTAATTATTTTGGCACTCGCTAAATAAACGTTCTTCAGCGTGATGTCCGCTAACGACCCAAAGCGGACATTTGTAATTATTCATCCAAGATCAATAATCACCATGATGTATATTTTAAAAATTTACCGTTTAGCGTAATAACAACACGATCGCCTTTAGGGTTTTCTTCTTTATCGATATCCATTGAAAAATCTATAGCGCTCATAATTCCATCGCCAAACTTTTCAGCAATTATTTCTTTTATAGTGTCGCCATAGACTCCGACTATTTCATACAGTCGATAGACAACCGGGTCTTGAGGAATAGTTTTAGCCCATTCCTTATGAGGGTACTCTTGTAGTACTGCGCATACGCTGTTATCTAATTCAAGTAAATCGCATAGCCCTTTGGCAAGCTCCTCAGGTACGCTATTCATGCCAAGGCACGCCGAAGCAATCCAGGTTTCCCCCACATTCAGTTTATTTGCTATAGAAGCCCATGTAAGACCTTTGGCTTTTTTTGCAGAAACAATTACATCGGTCATGTCTTCTTTGGACATGGATTTATTTACCACACGTACTGGTTCAGTCATTATTTGATTCATTTCATTTCCTCCGTAACAAATAACAACAATTCAATGCACGAGTTATGCCAGTACCTACTATTTTAATGTTTTTAGATGCTTATAATCGGACAGGTAAATATCACGGTTAGTATGCAATTGGAACTGCACCATCACGTTGCATATGTGCACCAAAATAATGCAATAGTTGAGGATAAACTTTTAAATGCGAATGTCCGCTTATGTCCGTAAGCGGACATTAGGGAAATAAAAGTTTTAATCTGATGCAACATCCTTGTTGTATCTCATACTCGCACGGTCGCTCCCGACTTCCTGTCTCCCGCGACACTTGTGCATCCTCGGTAACTGCTCCTGCTTTACTCTACCTCCTGCATCCATGCAGTCGTGCACATCGTCCATGTGTTTATTTCACACAAACCTCGTGAATAACGTTTTGTAGTATATCTATTGTTGGCTTGATCGAATCTAACGATAAGAATTCATTTTGCTGATGAGCTTGGTCGATGGAGCCTGGGCCCAATACAACGGTTTCCATGCCCATTGCATTAAAGTAAGGACCTTCGGTTCCAAAAGCAACAGTTGTGGGTTTCTTATTACTCAATTTTTTGGTGAGTTGAATGATCTTTGAGTTTTTGTCTGTCTCAAAAGCAGGCACACCATCAAATAAAGCTTCAAATTCAACTCTCAAACCAAGTGGTTTAGTTATTTTTGTAACGCGCTCGCATAGTTCTTCTCTTAGAGCATTAATCTGCATACCAGGCAAAGGGCGTAGATCGATGTGTAACTCGCAATCGCCACAAATTCTATTGGGGTTGTCGCCACCATGAATATGACCAAGGTTTAATGTGGGGACCGGTACAATAAAATCATGATTGATGTATTTATTAGCAAGTTCTTGTTTGAATTGTTCAAGTTCATTTAGCACAACACGCATGCCTTCAAGTGCATTGTTGCCTAAGCTGGGGTCACTAGAATGTCCGGCTTGGCCATGAATTTTGATGGCTTCCATCATTACACCTTTATGTTGGTGTATAGGGGTTAAGTCGGTGGGTTCACCAATGATGCAATACTTGCCAAGCTTTTGACCTGTAGCCTCCAATTTTTGAACCAAAGTTTTTGCGCCTTGCATAGTTGATTCTTCATCAGCTGTGGCAATGATGGTTAGACGTTGCTTTAAATCTTTATTGGTAAATTTTTTTGCCGCTTCGATAGCGATGGCTAAGAAAGATTTCATGTCAGCTGTGCCTAGTCCGAATAATTTTTCGTCTACTTGAGTGGCCTTGAATGGATCGGTATTCCAGCCAGTTTGGTCAAAGTTAACCGTGTCTGTATGGCCGGATAACACCAAGCCATCATCGCCTTTGCCTATGCTGGCAATTAAATTTACTTTAGGGTTGTTAGAATTTGGCGAGTCAGAATTAGCAACAATTTCAGTTTGGAAGCCTAAGTCATTTAGCCAGTTGGCTAGACAGTTTATGACAACCTGATTACTAGTATCTATTTCAGCTTGGGTGCTGCTGACGGAGGGAAGGGCAATTAACTGCTCGATCATCTCAAGCAGTTTGGGTGTAGCCTTCATAAGTGTTGTTGTTTAAGCCATGCCTTGGGCAATTTTATAAATAGCTTCTGCATCCAATGCAATATCATTGGATTCAAATAGTTTGGCAATGCAAGCACGGTGCAGTTTTAGTTTTAGTGCGCCAATGCCGATGCCACCAAACACTCGCTTACCATGGCGTTCAGTATCTTTATCCATCACATCGATGCCCTCAAAACCTAGGATCTTAGATGTGCCTACATCAGCAATCAGTTCTAAAGTGGGATGATCTTGCCACTGTTTAGCATTGAGTAATTGTATCCCCGCTTTTGCAGCGCCAAACACTATATGGGCGCCATCCATTGCAGCCTGTATAGATTCATCATCACTGGCATGCATAGGTGTCATGTCAACGCCAAAGCGCTCGTGCATCTCATCACAGGCTTCCACTGAGCGGGACTGCTTGCGGGAGGTAAGTCGAACATTTGCGCCACTAATGGCAAGTAACACCGCTGCACGTTGTCCTACCGGGCCGGTGCCAGCGAGCACTACTGCCGTTTTACCTTGTAAATTGGTCGTTTTGCTCAAGAGCGCAACGCCTGCCGCTGATGTGGTATTGCAACCATTGCTATCTAACATTACAGATACACGGAAGTTTTGAAAAAACTGATCATGTACTAGTTGAAAAAGCTTTTGACCTTCAATTAGATCACTGCCACCAACAAAGATTGCAGTATTCTTTTTATCTTTTGGTGCACGTGTATAGATTGCACCTTCTACAAGGCCGCCACAATTTTCTTCATTGACGCCACCTAGTTGAGTAACATGATCGGCGCCACCATCGTAGGCGACTACTGAATCAAATACGCTGGGTATAGCGTCGGTATCAAAATGGTATAAAAGTTTTTTCATGTCTAATATTTTAGGTCTTATTATTTTTAGTTTTTAAAAAGTAATTTTCCAAAGCTATTACCCAGTACTACCAATCCCCGCTGCTACGCAGTTAATGGATAACAATAATGGAACCAATACGTCTTCTATGTTTTTTATTTCATCGCCTTCGCTACGAAATTTTTTCACTAGTTCTACCTGTTCAATACCCACTTGATTAAGTGATTCGATGCGTCGATAGAAGTGGCGTTTAAAATTAGGAAAACGATCACAAAGCTGATCTTCACCGGTAATTTTTAAAATATTTTTCGTTGTCAGTTCATATTCTTTTTTAATATCAGAGAATATCTGAGTTCGATGTTCTTCGTTAGTAACTAGTTCGCAATACTTCTCAGCAACTTCCATGTCTACCAGTAAAAGTGTTTTTTCAGCACCGTCTAATATTAATCTAAACAGTGGGTGCTTCTCGTACATTTTATTAAGTAGCTCGGTTCCGAGTTCACCACGTATCTTGATGATTTGTTCTAGGCTGCTACCTACTCCATACCAGCCAGGGACTAGCAGTCTATTTTGCGTCCATGCAAATACCCATGGAATAGCGCGTAGATCATCGAGAGAGGCTGCACCAAAGCGTCGCGCAGGGCGCGAACCAATTTTCATCAAGGTTAATTCTTCAACAGGACTGGCTTGCTGATAAAAATCGACTAAACCCGGGTGCTCGATTAATTTTCTGTAAGCGACATAGGCAGTTCCAGAAAGGGCTTCTAGCACTTCATCTAATTCTGAATTGGTTTGGTAGGCCGGATCTTTGCCGGACATGAGTGAGTGCGTGATGACACTAGAAGCCAAAATTTCCATTTGTTCTTCAGCAAAGCCGCGGTTGGCGTATTTATATGAAACCACTTCACCTTGTTCGGTAACTCGCATACGGCCATCAATAGTGCCAACCGGTTGCGCTGCAATCGCACGGCCACTTGGTGCACCACCACGACTCACCGAGCCGCCACGACCATGGAAAAATGAAATCGGCACTTTATGCTTTTCACCGGCTGCATGAATTTCAGACTGTGCTTTACTGATAATCCAGTTTGAGGTTAGAAAACCACCATCTTTGTTTGAATCTGAGTAACCCACCATGACCTCTTGTGAGCCTCCAAATTTTTTAATCGTACGTCGTACAAACGCATGTTCTAAAAGTTCTTCTAATACAGCTGGGCCGTTTTCAAGATCATCAATAGTTTCTAGCAGTGGCACAATCATAATGCGACATGCTTCGAGCCCATCAGAATCAGTAAAAAGTCCTACATATTTTGCTAATAGATATACACCCAGCACATCCGTTGCGGTTTGCGTCATACTTAATACGCACACACCAAATGCTTTTCGATCTAGTTTGTTTTGGAAGTATTTAACTTGCTCGAGCATGGCCAAAGTAGACTGCGCTTGTTTAGATAAATTATCGAAACGAGGGACCACACGTAATGGCTGTATCAATTGATCAGCAATCCAATTATTCCATTCTTGAGACTTAGGGTCAGGTACATCTAGATGAGTTTTTTGATGTAAAGCTTGCCAAATTTCTGAGAGTACGCTGTTTACGACTGTGGTATTTTCTCGAATGTCTAAGCTAACCGTTCTAAATCCAAAGGTGTCCACCATGTGTCGCAGAGGTCGTACATCTGCGTCGCTTAAATGTCCGCACTTGGCGTCTGCTAGCCCTTGTTCCAGAAGATAGAGATCCGTAGATAAATCTGCTGCACGATGATAGGCAATTTTAGATTTACTTGGATCATTAAGATGTTTCAAGGTCGCATCAATTCTGGTTAACATGTAACGCAAGTACTGCCTAAATATTTCACCTGGATTGCGTTGTGTATAGGCTTCTGTTTCGCCCAACATGTCAAGTTTATCTTGTAAAACTTTAGTAAAGCTTTCTGATACGTCTACAGAATGGTTCGCAATACTTAGCTTAGAGCCAAGCTCAAAAATATCTTGTCGATAACGTTTTATGCATGCTTTCGCATTCGTTTGTATCGCGGATGCAGTAACTTTATGTGTGACATTTGGATTTCCGTCACGGTCTCCGCCAATCCATGATCCAAAACGGAAAATAGGCGGTACTTTAAATTCATAATGAGGATAAGCTTGTTCTAATGCGCGATCCAGTTCTACATATAGTTCTTTTACACCATCAAATAAAGATTCAACAAAAAAGTGCAAGCCCCATGTTACTTCTTGTCCAACACTGGGTTTTTCTAAACGAATTTCGCCCGTTAACCAAAGTAAATCAATTTCGTTGCGAAGTTCATTAGCTAAGTCATCTCTTTCTCTAGGGGTCCAACGTTCGAGTTCTAACTGTTTAAGTAATACATAGATTCGGCGATGCACCTCTAATACAGTTACACGTTTCGCTTCCGTAGGGTGTGCGGTGATTACAGGGCTGATTAAACTGTTATCTAATAAGGTTTGAATATCTTCTGCAGAAATACCTTTTTGCTCAGCACTTGAGAAGGAATACGCAAAAGTGCCAGGTACACGGTCACGATTATATTCTTTTTCAATTTGTCGACGTTGCTGCACCATTGCATTTTGTTCTGCAATGCTTAATAGCTGGAACCATATTCCATAGGTTTGCAGGACATATAGAATTTTTGAGGCAGGGCAGTCGCGGATGTCTTGCTTGCCGTTAAAATAAGCTTCGATATCTGGCTGACGCGCACGAATAACACTTAGCAGTTGTTGATAAAGCAGCTCTACTAATTCATCTTCATAGGATGCCGCAGGATTGATGATCATACTGCCGGTGGCAACTTTGGTAAGTTGCGTCCAGGAAAGTGGCGAGGTGTCGGTCATACTAGTTTTAGTTTAATAATATTAAGCTGTGCATAGTAAAAGAGGTCCATTAAGGACCTCTTTATAATAGGGCTGATTAAGCCAATTTGATATGCCCGAATAGGCATAGATATGCCATTACAGGACCCATTTTTGGGCTTAAGCTCGCTCTAAACGAGCTTGTCTCTCGGAGTTTCACCCGCTTCAAATGCTGCTAGATTCTCAAGAACTCGATTACCCATAGCTACACGTGTCTCGATAGTAGCACTACCTAAGTGCGGAAGTAGAACAGCATTCTCAAGTTCTAAGAAACGCTCATCTAATGCTGGTTCGCCTTCAAATACATCAAGACCGGCACCTGCAATCACGCCATTTTTAAGTGCATCGATAAGTGCATCATTATCAATCACATCACCACGAGCTGAGTTTATTAAAAACGCAGAGGGTTTCATTTTCGCGAGGCTTTCTTTATTTAATAGATGGTAAGTATCTTTTCCGCCTGGACAGTGAATAGAAACAAAGTCTGAGTTCGCTAAAACTTCATCAATGGAATCTACTTGCTGTGCATTGTACTTCTTGATCACATCAGCCGGAGGCGGGTAAGGATCAGAAAATATAATTTTCATACCAAAACCATAATGCGCACGTTGTGCCATGGCTTGCGCAATTCGACCCATACCAATTAAACCTAAGGTCTTACCGGTAACTTTTGAAGCTAGTAAGTGAGTAGGGCGCCAGCCAGTCCATGACTTGGAGCGTAATTCTCTTTCGCCTTCACTGGTACGACGAGCAACCGTTAACATCAAAGTCATTGCAATGTCAGCAGTACAGTCAGTTAATACTTCAGGAGTATTAGTAACGGTTAAGCCGCGTGCTTTGGCAGCATCTAAATCAATGTGATTAAATCCAACGCCAAAGTTGCCAATGAACTTTGCACGTAATGGTTCTGCACTTAATACTTCTGCATCTACAGGATCAGTTACGGTTGGTAAAAATGCATCACAGTTAGCCAATGCTTCTTTCATTTCATCTTTGGACATGGCTACGTCATTTTCATTCAACGTTACGTCATATTTTTCTCGTAACGTAGCTTGAACTTCTTCTGGCCAGGCGCGTGAAACGATAACTTTTAATTTGCTCATTATTATTTTCTCCTACAAGCTTCAACTACGAGATATCTTTCATTACTCTTTCCATCGTAGAGCCAAGCTCTGATGGATTTGGTACAACAATGACACCTGCTTCTTCTAGCATTTGTACTTTCTCAGCAGCACTTTCACCCTTGCCAGAAACAATCGCACCTGCATGACCCATACGGCGTCCTTTAGGTGCAGTTAGGCCTGCAATGTAGGCAACCAAGGGCTTGGTCATGTGCTCTTTGAAGTATTCAGCCGCTTCAGCTTCTTGTGGGCCACCGATTTCGCCAATCATCATGACGGCTTTGGTTTCAGGGTCAGCTTCAAATAATTCCAAAATGTCCTTATGAGAACTGCCGTTGATTGGGTCACCACCGATACCAATACTGGTGCTAATGCCAATGCCTAATGCTTTCATTTGTGA
The DNA here is from genome assembly GCA_964468615.1 of uncultured Thiotrichales bacterium. Classification (GTDB taxonomy): domain Bacteria; phylum Pseudomonadota; class Gammaproteobacteria; order UBA4575; family UBA4575; genus JABDMD01. The sequence goes on from CAYXVH010000077.1 coordinate 13,241, forward strand.
TGCAGCTTCGTAACCGAGTGTTCCAGAGCGCGCAACAACACCCACATTACCTGTTTCATAAATATGGCCAGGCATAATGCCTAATAAACATTTTCCTGGGCTGATGCTACCTGCACAGTTAGGGCCGGTTAGGCGCATACGCTCTTCTTTCTTGTAGCGATACATATAACGTTTAACACGCATCATGTCTTGCGCAGGGATACCATCAGTGATGGATACACAAGTCTTGATGCCTGCGTCAGCGGCTTCCATTATGCCATCTGCTGCGAAGCCACCCGGAACAAATACAATACTTGCTTCGGCACCGGTGCCCGCTACGGCATCTTTCACAGTATTAAACACAGGTAAACCCATGTGTGTTTGACCACCTTTACCTGGGGTAACACCACCAACCACTTTGGTTCCGTACTCAATCATTTCTTCAGCGTGGAAGGTTCCGATTTTACCTGTAAAGCCTTGAACAAGTACCTTGGTATTTTCATCAATCATTATTGTCATTTTTGTCTCTCCTTAGCCTTTTGCAACACGGTTGCGTTCGGCTACCGCTTTTTCTGCAGCTTCGTCCAAAGTATCCGCTGTAATGAGTGGCTGACCACTGTCTCTTAGTATTTGCATACCTTTTTCAACATTGGTGCCGGATAGTCGCACGATAACCGGAACTTTAACTTCAAGTTTTTCAAACGCTTGTACAACACCTTCTGCAATCCAATCACAACGGTTGATGCCTGCAAAAATGTTAACCAATATGGCTTTAACTTTTTCATCATCAAGGACTAGTTTAAATGCTTTTGTGACTCGATCAGGAGAGGCGCCACCACCGATGTCTAAAAAGTTAGCCGGTTCGCCACCTTTGTGTTTGATCATATCCATGGTCGCCATCGCTAGACCGGCACCATTAATCATGCAGCCGATGTCGCCATCTAAACCTACATAACTTAAACCGCGATCCGATGCGGCGGTTTCGCGTGGATCTTCTTGTGATTTGTCACGCAGTTCTGCAATGCGTGGACGACGGAATAGAGCGTTGTCGTCAAAACCCATTTTTGCATCGAGCGCGAGTACACGGTCGTCTTTAGTGATTACCATGGGGTTGATTTCAACCATAGTGGCATCGTAATCACGAAATGCGCGGTAAGCGCCTTTGATTGTGTGAACAGCATGGCTAATAAGCTCAGGTTTAATGCCTAATGCGAAAGCAAGTTCGCGAGCTTGGAAATCACGCAAACCTACTGCTGGCTCAACTTCTAATTTGTGGATCGCTTCTGGTTTAGTCGCAGCCACTTCTTCGATATCCATGCCACCTTCGGTTGAGGTAACGAATACAACACGTTGTTTATCGCGATCTAGTACCAATGCTAAATATAGTTCTTTCAGAATATCGGTAGCTTGTTCAACATAAAGTCGATATACCACTTTGCCGGCGGGCCCGGTTTGATGAGTAACTAAGCGTTTGCCTAATAATTCATCCGCAGCATTCCAAATTTCTTCATCATTTGTGCAGATCTTGATACCACCTGCTTTACCGCGTGCACCAGAATGAATTTGTGCTTTGATGGCCCATTTGCTGCCGCCAATTTCTTTGGCACGGTACACAGCTTGCTCAGGACTATATGCGAGCCCACCCTCTGCAATGCCTACACCGCACTCGGATAATATTTCTTTCGCTTGATACTCATGGATATCCACTTAAATTCCCTCCCGAGAAAATGATTCGTTTTTAT
>CAYXVH010000078.1:0-5283 GCA_964468615.1 uncultured Thiotrichales bacterium
CGAAGAAAACTTTTATCTCCAGTAAGCTGGTATGCCTCAAGATATGCCATGGATAGCAATGCGTTGTCATAAAGCATTTTTTCAAAATGCGGTACCAGCCATTCGTAGTCAGTACTGTATCGATGAAAACCTCCACCGACATGATCGTAAATTCCACCAGTAGCCATTTTCTTTAAAGTTAAGGTTGCCATTTCTAATGCTTGAGCATTCTTAGTATGTCTTTGGTAACGCAGAAGAAAACGTGTAGATACATCACTCGGAAATTTTGGAGCTCGTGACAGTCCTCCGTGTAAAGGATCAAATCCTGATTGGTAATTTGCAAACGCATCGTGGAGAATTTTAATTGAGGGTAGTTGGCCAGCGCTTGCTGGCGGGCTTAGTGAGCTGGAAATTATGCTTACTAATTGTTGGCTTTGTTCGGCGACTTGATCAGGTTGTGTGTCATAGATATTTTTGAGTTTTTTAATTAATGTTAAAAACCCAATGTGTGAACCACGATCGCCATCACGCGCAGGAAAATAAGTGCCTCCATAAAATGGTTTGCGATCCGGTGTAAGCCAAGTTGTCATTGGCCAGCCTCCGCGGCCAGTCATGGTTTGTACGGCAACCATGTAGATGCTATCCACATCTGGCCGCTCTTCACGATCAACTTTGATCGCTATATAGTTTTCATTCAAAAACTTTGCAATCTCTTCGTCTTCAAATGACTCTTCTTCCATCACGTGGCACCAATGACACGTGGAGTAACCAATACTTAAAAGTATCGGGCGTTTTAATTTCTTAGCTGTTGCAAAAGCTTCATCACCCCATGGGTACCAATTTACAGGGTTATGTGCGTGTTGAAGAAGGTATGGACTCGATTCCAGAAATAATCGGTTAGTGTATTTTGCCGTTCCATTATCAAGTAAATGCTTTGTGCGAGGCTGGTATGCACTGCCGCGGTGTTCTTTTTTTTTGTTCAGTTCTAGTTGAAGTTCTTTAGGATATGGTTTTGCACCAGGTGGAAATTCAATATCTGAAATATAAATAGATTTCGTCGTATTATGGTTATTTTCTTCTGCAAAACTAAATGTGCATAGTAATAACGTTATGACTACTAGAGTAGGAATTGCATTTCTATACATCGCTTCTAAATCCTGATTACCGAGCTTCTTTTATGAATACGCACTGATTTACAGCGTGATTTAATTATAGTCTTCACCAAGTCTGTTCTATTGCATCAATAAATCAATATGACTTTCAGATATTTTTGGTAGTAGTGTCTGCTAAGTTAAGGTCTTATTTGCGTATTCTTAAAGCTTTGATTTGGAGGGATTATCGGTATTTAAGAATTGTTCAAAAAATAATCAAATTTAGCTGAATGTGGGCTCTATTTGAGCTATGTGCTAATTTAATTACCTATTTGTGATTATAAAAATCTATCACTTTGTACTAATCCCCACTATGTATTTTTTCAATTCTGGTACAAGCGTAAGGTTCTAATCTAAGAGCAAAACCTGATCAACGAGCGTGGTCATAAGCAAATACACGGGAGAGAGGTATTTGCTGTAAAAATATGACTAAAAGCTCGACATAACAAGAGGGAATATCAATGACTGATGCACTAGGCTCACTAACCGTCGTCTTTACGGAATTTTACTACTTTGTAACCGTAGTATTTATGTTCTTAATCCATGTTGGTTTCTGTATGTATGAAGTAGGTGCCTCTAGACATAAGAATCATTTACATACCTTAATGAAAAACGTCATGATCATTCCACTAGTGACCATTACCTTTTTCTTCTTTGGTTGGTGGATCTATTTTGCATTCCCATATGGACCATGGATTATGGGTGACATTGTTGCCGCACCGCACGCAGTACCATGGAGTGAATTAATGGGCCCACATCTTGGTGGTCCACCGGTTCAAGAAGCTTTAACTGCAGATGACACCGCTTTCTGGGCACGTATAAATGGTGTGTTCTGGGCAGCGTTTTTATTATTCTCCTGGACTGCAGCTTCTGTGGTATCTGGTGCTTTGATTGAACGAGTAAAGTCTGGTGGTTTCTGGATATTGGCAGTCTTAATTGGTTCTGTGTTCTGGATCATTGACGCAGCTTGGGGCTGGCACTGGGATGGTTGGATGGTGCACAAGCTTGGTTATCACGATGCTTATGCGTCAGGTGTAATTCACGCAATTGCAGGTGGTTTTGCTTTAGGTGTGTTAATAGTTTTAGGACCACGTATTGGTAAATTTAGAAAAGACGGAACCCCACGCCAAATTCTTCCGCAAAATCCTTGGCTAGTGTGTATAGGAATATTTTTGATCTACACAGGTTTCTGGGGCTTTTATGCGGCATGTAATGTTCCAATAATTGATTTCTTTGGTGGCGACATGTTGGATGTTGAAGGTAAGACGTTGTTTACAGCGACTAATATTTACCTTGCTCCTACAACACTTTCTGCCATTACCTATAATTTCCTCATTGCATTGTCTGGTGGTTTGTTAGGCGGATACATCTTTTCAAAAGGAGATCCGTTCTGGACCTTCTCGGGTGGCCTTGCTGGATTGATTGCAGCATCCGCAGGTAATGATTTGTATCACCCAATGCAAGCGTTCATCGTTTCAATAATTGGTGTGTTCATTGCATATAAAATGCATCACTGGGTAGAACGTAAATTTAAACTTGATGATGCGGTAGGCGCAGTTGCGGTACATGGGTACGCTGGTTTCTTTGGTGTTGTTATATGTGGATTTGTACTTTGGGGTTACCCCTCTTCGCCATTTGAAGGCTATGCAGCGATAACTCCATGGGGTCAGTTCATAGGTGCGCTGATTATGTTCTTTGTACTGGGATTTTTCCCAGGGTTAATATCAGCAAAGATTTTAAATGCATTTGGATTGTTGCGCATTCCTCGAGAAGTTGAGCTCGCGGGTCTAGATATTGCTGAAGAAGTAGCGATGGAAGAAGCTGCTCAAGATCTCGACAATGCATTACGTGCAGAAGAGATGTAGCGACATTACTAAATATTTACTTTTAAATTAAAAACAAGAGGACAATAAAATGTCTACAGGCGTTGAAAGTTTTGCGGAGTTAGATACATTAGGTCCAATCTATCCAATGGTTGGCACTGAAGGTGTTCTTATACTAATAGGCGTTGCAATTTGGATTGTTTGGCATATCTGGCAGATGTGTATCGAAAAAAGTGAACATGAACGAGATATTGCGCTTGCGAAAAAATGGCATTCGGTGCGAATAAAGGAAGCCTCGAAAGATGATTAATACGAAATAACTTTCGTTTCTGTTATTTTCGTTTATTTGAAACATTTCCATTGTTTTGGTCCTGGCTTTATAGTCGGGACTTTTTGTTATGTATAAGCTATTTGAAGGCATACCGACCAAGCCAATAATTATTATTGCACCGCTAATGTTAATAGTGTCTTTAGGTTTGTACTATCAGGGTCAATATAAGCTCTGTACAGAGCAAGCTAGTCTTCGAGAACAACTCTATTCTTATCTTCAGAAAAGCGTAGCACAAACGATTCCATTGGCAGATGTTATGCCATTTGCATGGGATCAAGCCTTTGTATTACAGAACTATAAGCCGGATCGAAATATCCGCGGCTGTCCTTTTGGCTGGGATTGGACCGAAGAGCAACGTAATAAATTAATCGATCAAAATTTACTAAATATAATATTTTTTACCTTAAATAAAAAACGCGTTACTTTTGTAGAATTTAGTAATCAGAATATAAGTTTCGATAATGTTGAAAAAGAAATATCGTTGACAGCAGAGTCCGCATACTTTGAAGTTGAATTGAAAGATGCAGATAGCACTGGTTTGTTGTTAAAGCGAGTGGGCAGTTAATGAAAAAACTTCGCCGTATATTAGTATTCCAGCACATCATCGATGAGCATCCAGGAATTTTTCGAGAATTTTTACAGGAAGATAATATTGAATGGCATGCAATTGAATTAGATGAGCATGAGCCTATACCAAACTTAGAATTCTATGATGCTCTGTGGGTCATGGGTGGGCCAATGGATGTATGGGAGGAAGTTGACTACCCATGGCTTGTCGATGAGAAAGCTGCCATTTACGAAGCAGTGGTAGAGCGAAAGATGCCTTATTTTGGTTTTTGTTTAGGGCACCAATTATTAGCTGCTGCATTAGGTGGAGAAGTAGGGGTGTCTAATACGCCTGAAATTGGTGTGCTAGATGTGAATGCTACCAAACAAGGCATTGAAAGTTCTTTTTTTCAAGATCTTCCTGAACATATTAAATGTTTGCAATGGCATAGTGCAGAAGTAAAACGTGCACCTGAAAATGTGAGGGTGCTTTCTTCAACCCTAGCATGCCCCGTTCAAGCAATGTCTTTCGAGAATCATGCGCTAAGTGTACAATTCCATATTGAAATCACTCCCAATACGGTTACTGAATGGGGAGCCATTCCCGCATATAAAACTGCATTAGAAAAAAAATTAGGCGAAGGCGCGTTAGAGAAGATTAATCATGATGCAAATCAATATATGGTAGACATGAATCATCATTCTCAATTGTTGTATGAAAATTGGAAACAGACTGTTTTTTAATAAATTCATTTTAAGAATCTAGTTACTTTATATACATAGGGAGAGCAATAGTGAAAACCTTAGAAGAAGCCAGGCTCGAGTACCGTTCCCATAGTATTCACTGGGGCTTTAAATGGGCCTTGTTTTGCGCCTGTTTTTGGGGGCTCTGGTACGTTCCAGGAAGTGCGATCTGGTTTGAAGCACCCTACGTAAGCATGGCATTTGAAGAACCAGGGGAGCTTTTAGTCGCGGCTGCAATCATTACCACGCTTAACGCGATCACGGTGCTCATTTCTCTATTTGTTTGGAATGTCGTGCAGCATAAAACGGGTGAATACCGTCGTACGTTCCGCCAGATGAAAAAATTATCGAAGTGGTTTTTCCTAGCCGCAATCTTTGGGGGTCCTTGTGCAATATTTGGCTCATTCATGGCCATCGCCTTTGTGGGTGGTGTGTTTGCGGCCGTGGCAGCGCTTCTGTATCCGATAGTCGGTGCGACCTTAGCAAAACTCTGGTACCACGAAAAAATCACTGCCAGGGCTGCGCTCGGTATCTTCGTTATGGTGATCGGCGGGATTACGGTTTTCGCACCCGGAATCATTGAGGAGATCACCGGTGCAAGTGGGGGCAGTTCTGTATGGTTAGGCTATTTGGGTGGTGCTATGGCGGCCATCGGTTGGGGGATCGAAGGTGCAGTTGCAGGGCGTGCACTTGATGTCACCGATCCCGA
>CAYXVH010000079.1:0-8646 GCA_964468615.1 uncultured Thiotrichales bacterium
CGCACGTGCTTCATCAGTCTGATCTAATGTGAAGGTTCTAATCTTACAAGAGATTAAAGCGCCTGCTGCTTTAGAGATCGGACTTAGCCAACCTATATCTGAAACCACTGCACAGTGACAGATATGTCTGATATGTTTTAAATTCTTTATATCGAACTTAATACCTTCCCACACCATGGAGGCTTCAATGCCTTCTAGTGTACGAATCACTTCAAGTAACTTGATACGGCCATGTTTTTCAATAAAGTTTTCTAACTGTATCGCAATGTTATTGAAATCCTCATGCGTCACTTTTCCATCTACGACAAGCTCAGCAATTTTATGTTCTGGATCTTCTGTATAAGTAGTTGTCATGTTTTTTCTTATTTTTCACTATCAACGCGATTTAGTTGCATGTCAGCTTTCGGCCATAAGCGGTCATTCTAAACGAGTTAATCAACCACGTGTTTTTAGCGCCGGCACGCAATGTGGCTGTTAGAACATAGCTGCATCAATTACTAACTCAAGAGATCCTTTTTCATCTGTTCAAACTCTTCCTTAGTGACCTCTCCCTTCGCATATCTTTTTTTCAATATTTCTAACGCTGTTTCCGATTCTCCGCCTTGTCCTCCCGATCCCCACCACGGTGGTCTGTAGCCCCATCGCCCGACAAACATAAACATTAAGATGATCATTATGACGAACATGATCATGGGGAATATCCACATCCCACCCCAATGCCACATCCACGGTTGGTCTGAAGTCATCGTGATTTTCTCCTTATTGGTTAATATCTCATGACATAGATAGAAGTACCCTTAAATTACTACTAGTTACGAGTCCCGTTCAAAATGCATGTTTTCCATAATTTCTTCTAGGGGACACAAATCGGAAAATGCAACATACGCACCGGCGATTGGTATAAACGCGGTAATGATAAAGATCCAAATGGCTAAGATATTGCCAAAGATTTTTACGCCACCCTCTGCCTTCATTGAAGAGAACAACACAAAATACCCCACCACTAACCAAAAAGTGGCCGGCATCAAACTAATAAAGAAACACATAAAATATCTTCGCTAGTGACAACATTCCGATTTAGATTTCGTGACAAATTCTGAAACCATACAGCCACATTTTTCCATCATTGCTTTCATCTTTTCAACATCGGGCATTTCGTTTCCAGCACAAAATTGCTTCATCATAGCGATATGGTCTTCGCTAAAGCCTTCTTTCCCACACTGCTCCATGAATTGTTTCATCTTCTCAAAGTCCGGCATTCCGTCTTCACTACAACATTTTTTCATCATGTCTTGCATCATCGTCATGCACCTCGTTGGTATCGATATTTATTAAGGGCACAGTGAGTGGTGATGCGTCTTTACGTGTTGATGTAGATCAATGTTCTAAAAAGTAAAACCAAGCATGGTGAAGTTTTAAAGCAACTGGAGACAGAGATGACGGAGCATATACCTATGCCGATTTGCCTCATTACCAATGAATACATATGACCGCATATTTGGTGCTGGTCCAAGGGGGGCTTTGATAAGTTTTGCTTTATTAGTTGTTGCTTGGTATCTAGAAGATGTAGTGGGGTTGCCAAGAATTTCCGAAAGCTTATTTATTCGCGGGTCAGTTTTTGTGTTAACCATAATAGCCTCAATGATTTTAATAGCATGGAGTGTGAAGTCTCTTCCTCCAAACTCACGTGGTAGAGAGCTTGTGACATCGGGTGCATATAAATACTTTCGACATCCCCTTTATGCTGCGTTTCTATCTTGCTTTAACTTTGGTCTGGCCGTGTTTTTAAACAATTGGATTTATGTTATTTGGGCCGTAATGCTTCATGGTGTATGGCATTGGAATATTGGAAGTGAAGAAAAGCTAATGTGCCGTGAGTTTCCTAAAGAATATATGGAATACTCAAAAAAAACGGGGCGGTATGTACCTAAGATTCAAAGCTTGCAGCATAGCAAGTTAATTGGTTCTTAAAATTAATTCACTACTAATCATTTAGCATATTAATTCGTAGCGACTTTGGTTATATGCGAATGTCCACTTTGGGTCGAAAGCAGACATACAGAGTTAAAATATTGGAGACATCAGGTTGGAATCACAAAAAGAACATAGTTTAATGTCCGCTTACGACCCAAAGCGGATGATCAAGCAATCTATATAGCCATTAGCCCATGCAGTTAGCCCATGCAGTTCATAGGTTATATACCCCCGTTTGTCCTAATTACCCAAATGGGCAATTGTTGCAAAATTAAACAAAAGTAGAATTATCTACTATGACAAACTTAAAAGTACGTGCTCTTGTGATTATTTCATTTATGACATTGGTACTAACTGTTGTCATTATGCCTGCGAAATTCCATCAAGGGTTCAATCAGAATGATATATATGAGATGTCAGAGCCTTTTTCTTCTGGCTCTCTATTAATGTATTAATTATTAGAAACATTTCCACACGACTCTTAATTCGTATTGAGATATTCAACGAATGGCCGAAAGCGGACATTAAGTATATGGAATTGTGCCTGTACCAACCTATGGTGAGCAGGCTTGTAACCCAAGTGAACAGGGCTTTGAATAAAGACAGTAGCCGTAAGTAGCTGAATTAAAAAAATAAATTAAATTAATAGTTAGATTTCATAATGCTGGAGTCGGTGGTTCGAGTCCACCCATAGCCACCACATTCGAAGTTAAGTAATTGTTTTAATTAGAACGCATGGGACGACCACAACACCACTTTTCTTTTCTATTCTCAATAAAGCACAACAGGCATATGCCCATAGTCCACCAGACACCTGCCCGCAGCGGCTTAAGCCTATCTTATGCTAGGCTCCCCTCTGATTTAATCGTCTATCTCTAGTAATCCAGATTTAAAGATCTAGATCAATTACAAGCCGCAGTTTGTAGCCTAAACAGCCGAGGAACATATTCATGTGGAAGCGTATTTTAGGGCCAACGTACCCATATATTTTTATAAGTCTAATTTTGCTGGTGTTCTTGTCGCTCGCAAGACTTTTTCATACGTATATCTTTTCTGAGCATCTAGATAGCGCTCATCAATTACTGCCCATATTTCTTAATGGTGTACGCATAGATTTAGTGGTCATGGGTTATGGATTTGGCATTCCTATTATTTTCTATACCGTTTTACATACCATTGCTAAACCAGTAGCTAAGTCCTTTAAAACCATTTTCATATACTGGTCGGTCGCAATAGCTTTAGTACTGGTGTTCATGGAGGTGATTACTCCCTTCTATATAACTGAATATGGGGTACGTCCTGAACGAAAGTTTTTTGAATATCTAACTGATCCAAAAGAAGTGCTTTTAATGCTATGGGGTATGTATGGAGTAGCATCAGTGATTATTTTGGCAGGCTTGGTTGGTATAGCTCCGTTTCTATATCGATTAGTTAAAAATTCATATGAAAATATTGGCACTTGGCCAGTTAACAAGTTCCTATTGTTATTCCCCATTATCTTTTTAGCCATATTCATGAGCATTCGATCTAGTTTTGATCATCGACCTATCAATCCAAGCATGGTCGCCTTTACGGATGATGCCTTAGTAAATAATTTGCCATTAAACTCATTCTATTCAGTTTTATATGCAGCATATCGTCTTAAAGATGAAGAGAGCGCAAGTGATGTGTACGGAAACCTTTCAAGAGAAGAAATATTTACCTGTGTGCATGATGAGTTTGAGAAACATAATTATCCAAATGCAATACAAAAAACAGGTTCAGTAAACACACACAAAAACTTAGTCATCATTCTTGAAGAAAGTCTTGGTGCAAGGTTTGTGGAAAGCTTGGGTGGTGAAGCTTTAACACCGAATTTAAATAAATTGGCCGATGATGGTTGGTGGTTTAATCATCTGTATGCAACCGGCACACGTTCTGTACGTGGAATTGAGGCGGTAGTGACAGGCTTTCTTCCAACTCAAGGCCGAAGTGTTGTGAAACTTTCAAATTCACAATCAAACTTTTTTACTTTGGCTTCATTGCTTCGTCAACATGATTACCACAACCAATTTTATTATGGTGGCAATGCGCATTTCGATAATATGAAAGGTTTTTTCTTAGGAAATGGATTTCATAAAGTAATAGAACAAAAAGATTACATCAATCCTAAATATGTTGGCTCTTGGGGAGCGTCTGACGAAGATGTATTCAAGCGCATGCATCTAGACTTACTGAAAAATACTCAACAGCCAAAATTATTAGTGGTATTAACGACTTCTAATCACACTCCGTTTGATTTTCCTGTTAGCGCTGAAGATTGTTATAACAAGCCGATTAAATCCCGGGAGAATGCTATTCGATATGCGGATAAAGCCTTAGGTGGTTTTTTTGCAAAAGCTAAAAAGGCGAGTTATTGGGATAACACAATTTTCTTAGTGGTCGCTGATCATGATCAGAGAGTATCAGATTTTATTGTTAAGCCCGACCCAAGTCATCCTGAAAAGAGTGTTAAGTATTTTCCAGTAGAAGGCTTTCATATCCCAGGATTAATTATTGGTGGAGGCATTAAACCTAAACAAGTAGATAGCGTTGTCAGCCAATTCGATCTTCCACCAACTTTGTTAAGTCTACTTGGGATTAAAGCACAGCATCCAATGATCGGGACAGATTTAACGAACATAGATAGTGAATATGTAGGACGGGCAATTATGCAATTTAATGATTATCAAGCTTACTTAGATGGAGAATCATTAGTTGTATTACGACCCGGCAAAGCTGCACTTAGAGGCAAGTATGCCAATAACACTTTTATACCAATGAATGACACAAACCTTGAACAATTATCCGTGACTGCTTTAGCACACGCCTTATGGGCAAGCTTGATGTATAAGAACAGGTCATATAATTAGAATCGCTTGCTTATCACGCTCTTAGCGACGTCTTCTTTTGTTGGTTCCTCTTTTTCTGTCTGACCTTCCAGAACCAACTACAAATACATTGGGCTGGATCTCGTTGTCGATAGTGGTATTGCGACGAATAATTTTGGCTAAAGTAGTACTTTCAATTTCTCTAAGTTCACGTCTACTAAATTGATTTTCATACCAGAAACGATCACCATCACGCAGTCGTTCAAACTGATCTTTTAAAATGGCATGGAAAAGCTCACCGACGAGTGCGCCATCAATAGTATCTTCCGCTAATCCTCCAACCCAAGTATCGATGTCATCCACATTGTCGTAAGCTTCGGCAAGTTTTGCTTGGGTTTCAGCATTAGATGAAATGTCTGCAAAGCTTGTTACCGGTGCCAGACCCAACGCTACACGTGTTGTGTTGTAATCCGATAAACCGTGATCTCTACCACGTTGAATATTTAAAGAAGCCAAATCAAAACCGCCTTGTCCGGGTAGCCCAAACAAGAAGTTGCGTACATCGTCAATAATTAAATTGTCTAGCGCTTGGCAAGTTTGTGCAGCTAAACCTCGAAGGATCGGTTCAATACCACCTTCGTCAATCAGTACACTTGGGGCAAAGAAGGCTTCGCGTAAAGCTAAGTGACCTTGACTCACTTCATTTCCACTTTCATCTAAACGAAGAATTTGTGGCGAAAGTAAACTATGGCCTAAGCGATAGGCAGCGGTGGAGAATTCATTTGAAATCGTTGCATCGACTTCAGGTTTATACCCTCTATACCTGGAAAGTGCATTTCTACCCAACAAAACAGGTAAGAATCCTTTATAAGTTATGACTTGCATTTGTGCGGCAACGATTCTTCGTGCTCGTTCGTAGATTTCATCACCACTTAAATCAACATTCTTTTGTGCAATTTCTGCTGCAAGGCGGTTGTGTTCACGCATAAATAATGTGTGCATCGCAGTCAATGCTGCTTGTTCATTTGCACGCACATCGCCAGCTAGAAATAGTGTTTCACTGGGACCACCTGCGTTACCTAATCCGCCGATATTAAACGGCAGTAAATTACCTGCACTTGTTTTAAGCATACCGGTGCCATCTAAAGTACGTAGCGCTGCTGCACGATCTTCATCGGATCCATATACATTAGAAGCGTCGATCCAGCCGGTGATTTCATTATTTTGTTGACGTGGTTTATCGGTACCAGTACCACTATGCTCATCATAGTAAGAACGGTTGAATGACATCACCACATCACCTAAATTATTAGGGTCAAAGAAAGTGTCCCCTGGTGGAACAGGAATATCTGCTGTTTCAGCAGGCACAGCGCCTTCAGTGATATCAACATCATGATCTAAAAATTGACCCCATTGCCATAAAAAATCGCTGGCGTTTTTGGGATTGGTTACTAATTTCGATTGTGTCAACATGATATTACTGATTTCTCTTGGGCTTAGTCTCGCTGTACCCGCCATTGCTGAGATACCATCACTGTAAGCTGCATTTGTGAGTCGCAGTAAGGGAGTGTCGATGGTATTCATCTCTGGATTGTTAACATTATAGTTACTGCCATCGATATTTCGATAAGTAACATCTTTATCGTCACGAGGACTTCGTCTGCGTTTGTTGGGGTTACGATCTATCCTGCGAATCGGTGAAGATTCAGGATTTTGTGATCTACGATCAGCATCTCTTAAAAGCTCATCCGCAGATCGTGAAGGTGGCTTTGCTTGAACAACGATCGTTGTGGAAAAGACAATAGCTAGCGTAATAGTTAAAACTATTTTTCGTTTATACATAATGTTTATCCGACTCCAATGGATGTAAAGCAATCCTGTGCTTTTCATAGTCTAACCAGCAATATAGGCAGACAAACGGGACCAAAGTCCCAATAAACAGCAGTCTATATAACTGAAAGGTATATACGTCTACTAACAAGACCAAATTTATAAAAGTACACTATTAGTGGTCGTGGTTTGTTTGTACTCCAACGAGTGTGTGGTTCCAAACTTCCACTCGAATTGCGTAGCCCTAACCTCACGCATTACATGCTGCGGCCACACTCACCCAACTACTCGAGACAGACAATCCATTTATGATCGAACAGTTCTTATGAAGCGCATCAAAAAGTATGATGAGCACGTATTCAAAATGGAATTTATACCATTAATTAGTTCGTTACATTATTTTTTAGTGGAGTAACAGTTTTATCAATGTTTGCACCACAAAATTTCATGAGGTATGGTTTCGCAACTCGTGGACAGGGTTGTCCTGAGTTCTTATAAAAATAGAGAGAAACAACGGAGCTTTTTGGGAGTTGAACGAGAGTATCTTTACTTGCCTATCTGGTAGGTAAATCTTTTCCTTATTCCTAATTAGCAAATAGTAATTGCGCAACAAGGCCGTTCACGCAATGTGTATTTAACACAATTAATATTTACGTCGAGGTCTCAATATGTATGCATCATGCAATAAAGGGCAGTCTGCTCGTTTTTCTATTTGTAAATCTCCTATACTAAAATTTATTCTCTTGCTTACTTTTCTTTTGGGTTTTGTGTTTACACAAAGCGCACAAGCAGAGTTGGTACCCTGTGACAAAGTTGATGAAGGAGCCATTAATGCTCCTGGCGGTTGTATTGCCAAACGCTTAGATGAACAAATTGGCAATGGCCATGGTAATGTTAATACTGCAGGTTCGGCGGTGTATTTAGTGAAACGTGATCCTGCAAGATCAATACGTCGTGGCCGACAACTTTTCCAACGTAAGTTTTCAACGGATGAAGGACAAGGTCCACGAGTAAATGCGAGTTCTACGGGCGACATCACAAAAAATCGTGCACTGGGCGCTGGCCTTACCGATAGCTGTGCTGCATGTCACGGGCGTCCCAGAGGTTCAGCTGGATTTGGTGGGGATGTGAATACTCGACCGGATAGCCGAGATGCACCGCACTTATTTGGTTTGGGGATTGTGGAGCAACTTGCAGAAGAAATGACTGAAAAATTGCGTGCTACCCAAGCAAGAGTTCTCGAGCTTGCAACGGAACAAAATCGTTGTGTCTCTACCTCCTTGCGTGCGAAGCACGTTTCATTTGGACGGATAACCGCGTGCCCTGATCGTCAGGTAGATACTTCAAAGGTAAAAGGAGTAGATGAAGATTTACGTGTTCGTCCCTTCTTTCATCAAGGTGGGACAGTATCCATACGCGAATTTATCATTGGTGCATTTAAAGACGAAATGGGCCTTCAAGCATGGGATCCCGTGTTATGTGCAGTAACAGACCAGGCTAATCCTCAGGCAGTAACGAGTCCAAGCGGTTTTGAATATGACCCCGCCGTCGACACGTTTGAACGTCCACCGGTGTGTGATGCCGGTGAAGATGCAGACAATGACGGGGTAGTCAGTGAGATTGATCCTGCATTAGTTGATCACATGGAGTTTTATTTACTTAATTATTTTAAACCAGGGCAATACAAAGTAACACGTGATGCAGAACAAGGTCGTAGACTAATGGATAAGATGGGTTGCAATTCCTGTCATAAACCTAGACTAACGATTGAAAGTGATCGCCGTGTAGCAGATGTGGAAACTGTTTACGATCCAGAACGAGGTATCTTTAATGATTTGTTTGCAACTGCGACTACATTGTTCACACCAGAAGATGATGGCAATGGGTTTCCTCAATTGCTGCCAACTGGTGATAAATTTGTAGTTGAAAATTTTTACTCAGACTTAAAACGGCACGATTTAGGTCCTGCATTTCACGAACGTGAGTTTGATGG
>CAYXVH010000080.1:0-4827 GCA_964468615.1 uncultured Thiotrichales bacterium
GCGCTGCTGCGAAGAAAGCTGCTGCGAAGAAAGCTGCTGCGAAGAAAGCTGCTGCGAAGAAAGCTGCTGCGAAGAAGAAAGCTGCGAAGAAGAAAGCTGCGAAGAAGAAAGCTGCGAAGAAGAAAGCGGCTGCGAAGAAGAAACCTAACAAAAAAACTGCGGCTAAGAAAAAGAAACCTAACAAAAAAACTGCGACTAAGAAAAAGAAATCTAACAAAAAAACTGCGGCTAAGAAAAAGAAATCTAACAAAAAAACTGCGACTAAGAAATCAGCCCCGGATAATTTTGTATCAATCAAGCCTACACGCGACCTTGGTATCGAAAAAGGTTATCTCTGCTTTAGAGTAAAAGCTTATTCAAATACTCAGATATCTACATTCTCTGAACCAGCATGTGGTTTTATACCAAAAGATACTAGTGAATTTAGACTTGCTTGGTCTAATAGCTCATTAAACGTTAATGGATACCAAGTCTTTTTTGGCAATTCGGCAAATAAAACAAATACCTTGTTAGCTGATATTCGATGAAATTATTAATTAAATTGAAAGAAAAAAACCACTTCTAGATTATACGACTTAGCCTCCTAATCAAGACACAAGAGATCGTCTTGATTAGAGAGATGGCTGATTCGAGTTGGACAAAAATGGAAACGAGAATTATGCGCTTATTTTATTAGCGTTTAATTAACATTATATCGATGTGACGCCGTAACTAGTAGTATACGTACATAGATACAAGTGCACACACCTAGCACGCCACCCCACTTCTTTTAATTAAGCATCCACAGCATCCTTCATACCCTAAAAATAAGCCGCCTAAGCTATTTGAGCTGGCTAACATTTCAATAATAATTGACCGTCTTATCGTACTAACATTACATAATGGAATAGAGCTAATGCCTCTATAGTCGGATACTTGATATATGCAGCTGGAATGCAGAAAACTAGCTAGCCGATCATCTATTAATAGCCAAAAATCAAATCTAAAATTGACTATTCGTCGCCTAACTATGCCATAACAAACAGTTTATTTCTGAGAACGGGGTCTACTTATATAAAATTTATCCATCAAGGAAAAGTAGTGCTCAGTGCTGGAAGCCAGTAGTTACTACATTGAATTAACTGGAGTCTGGAATATGAGTAGAAACATTAGCACTAACTTAGTGCTTTTTATTATTACATTATTTATTTTAACGCTTGGAGCATGCGGAGGTGGCGGTGGCTCCTCATCAGAGGCAGACACACCTGTTGTGAGTGACACAAGCAGCCCAAATGCTCCAAGCCCTAAGAAATCACCTAATCAACCAAAACAAGCCCCTAAAAAAACAGATAGCCCTAGCTCACCAAAAGCTCTTGCCAATCTTATTGAGATTAACCCATTACGCGACCTTGGCTTTGGTAAAGGAGAATCAATTTGCTTCAGCCTTAAGTCATATAACAATATCACTGAATCAAATTTTTCTGAGTCTATCTGTGACAAAATTAAAGACGATCACTCATTAACACTTACATGGAATAATGCTGCTGGAAACATTAGTGGTTATTATGTTTATTTTGGCACGAATAAAAACAATGCGACCAACTTTCTTGCTGATGTAATTTAAAGCTAGTTTCTAGTATCAAATTTATAAGTTAGTTTTCAATTGTTGAATTACGCTGAGCTACAATAGTCTTCGATAAAAATATCATTATAGAAAAATTTAGTTTCGCTAGAAATAACTACAAATTATTCCCATTTTTTTCAAACAATGCTTCATATGCTCTGAGTAACTTTGGCGCTTCATATTCCCATGAAAGCTCGCTTACCACGCGATCACGCTCATACTTCCCCATTTTCTGACGCAAACTACTATCATCGAGTAATTGAACAATTTTTGTGGAATTACATTTTATCCGTAAAATTATCTCACTCAACGTGGCACCAACATCTTCAATTTAATTCTGTGATAGGGTTCACAAAATTATTGACAAGCTGATAAGTATTTGATTTTTTATAAAATTATGAGTATCCCAGCAACTCAAATCCATGCATTCAACTGGACTGACGAACATTTCCAATAGTCAATCACATAATAAATTTCAATTTGAGGAGTATAGCTTGACCTCAAGCTCACCTGTAAAATTAGCACGTACCTTAGTTTATATCTTTATTTTTTTTAGTCTTTTGGGGTTTATTAACCCAACATATAGCTTTGCGAAAACAACTGCAAAGTCTAGCCAGCAGACAAGTGCCGTCGCAAAGAAAAAGGCCAAGAAAAAAGCCGCTAAAAAGAAAACTACCATAGCTAATAAAAAAGGTAACCCACCATCCTTTGTAAACATAAACCCTCTGCGCGATTTAGGCATCTATAAAGGCTATATATGTTTCAGGGTAAAAGCATATTCGAATATAAAAACATCAGGTTACTCACAACCTTCGTGCACTTATATAAGTAATTCAAAGAATTTTAAATTGGGATGGACAAACAGTTTGGCCCAAGTAATCAGCTATCCTGTGTTTTTTTGCAATTCAGCAAATAAAACTGGAAACTTTCTTAAAGATGTAAGAATTTATAATGTTTAATAAGCATTTTACAATTAACTTAGAATCTAATAGTTACTATAAACATTAAAATATATAATTAATATTTAAGCACCACACGCACTATTTTTTTATACCATTTATTCATGCAGGAGAAATATTATTTTAGTTTTTAGATAAGGTTATTTTTTTATTGAAATTCTATGTTGAGTAACTCTGGATTATGCTCTCAATATAGATATTGTTTTATAGGAGTTGGAATAATGAAGAGTACTGTAAAACTTACTCGAAACTTAGTTTATATTTTTATTGTTTTTAGCCTTGTAGGATTTACAAACCCATCATATAGCTTGGCGAAATCAAATGAGTTATCTAGGCCCCAGCTAATTACTAAGGCGACCGCCGAAAAAGCCGCTAAGAAAGCTGCTGCAAAGGCCGCTGTTGCCATGAGAATTGCTGATAGAGCTGCAGCGAGAGCTGTTGTTAAGGCCACCTTCGCTAAGAATGCTGCAGCAAAGGCCGCCGCCGTTGATGATATTACTACTAAAGACGCTAGAAAAGCTGCAGCAAAGGCCGCTGCCACTAAGAAAGCTGCTGCAAAAGCCGCTGCAAAGGCCGCTGCCGCAAAAAACGTTGCTGATCAAGCTGCTAATGAGGCTGCTGCCGCCAAAAAAACTGCTGAGAATTTTGCTACAAAGCAATCTGATGGTAAAAAAACCGCTGTTAAGCTTAAACAATCTGATGGTAAGAATACCGCTGCTAAGCCTAAACAATCTGATGGTAAAAAAACCGATGCTAAGAAAAATGTCAGCCCAGAAACTTATGTAGACATAAACTCTCTACGCGATCTAGGAATGGATAAGGGCTATATATGTTTTAGAATAAAAGCTTATTCAAATTATGTAGTTTCAGAGTTTTCTCAACCAACATGCACTAATATAAAAAATTCAGAAAACTTTAGGCTCGCTTGGGCAAGTGGCCAGAACTCTGTAATCGGATATCAAGTATATTTTGGGGATTCTGCTAAGAAAACAGAAAACTTTCTTGCAGATATAAAATAGATTAGAAAATATTTTCTAGATTCACACTAACTAGTTATTACAAATAATTACATAAATTTTTGTTTTATGCTGTACACACATTATTTTTATAGTATGTTTCTAAATGTGTGAAGTCTTATTTTTTTATTAATATTTTCCCTAATATTCTATGCTAAAAAAATCTGGATAGTTATTATGGCGATAAAAAAAACAATGTTACCAATTTAATTGCAAATGAAATTGGAGAGTAGACTCTATAATCTATCCATGAAGCAACTCTTAAACTATTTGATTACGCTAAGCTACAAATTACTTCCATTTTTTTCGAACAATGCATCATACGCTTTAAGTAATTTTGGAACTTCATATTCCCAAGAGAGCTCGCTTATTACGCGATTGCGACCATAGTCACCCATTACTTGGCACATCCGACTATCATCAAGTAATTGAATAATCTTCTTCGCCATATCTTTTTCATCATTTTGCTCAGCATATAATGAGGCTTCTTGCGCTGAATAACGCCCTTCAGTCAAATCAAACTGTACGATGGGCTTACCTAGCGCCATATACTCCATGATTTTATTCATTGTCGATTTGTCATTCATTTCATTTGCAACATCCGGGTTAACACAAACATCTGTAGTATTTAGCATTTTTAGCATTTCTTCATCAGAGACTCTGCCAGTAAATGTAACAAATTCACTAACATTTAATTCTTTTGCATAATCTTTCAAACTCGACAGCTCTGTACCACCACCAACTAAACCAAAATGTACATCGGTTCGTTTTAGGTCATGAACAATATAACTCGCTGCTCTAAGAAGATAATCAATTCCTTCTTGCCTGCCCATTACCCCAACATATCCAACTAGATAATCCCGCCCATTCTTCAATTTATTATCCGGGGGCAATATTTTAAGTCGCTCAAGCTTCGGCCCACTGCGTACTACAAAAACTTTATCAGGATTCATTCTCCCTCGCTCGATTGCTATTCTTTTATATGACTCATTTGTTGCAATTGAAACATCTGCTGTTTTGAAAGTCCAACGCTCCCAAGCAAGCATAACTTTGTAAAAAAAATCTTTGCGTCCAAATTTAGCTTCATAAAGTTCTGGATTAATATCGTGATGGTCAAATAAAAACTTTTTCCCAAATAGCTTATAAAAAAGAGCAATTATAAATATATTATCCGGCGGGTTACACGCATGTATCGCATCAAAACCACGTGTGAAAAATACTCTTAAAGACAATACAAGCTGCCAAAATA
>CAYXVH010000081.1:0-5079 GCA_964468615.1 uncultured Thiotrichales bacterium
TGCGGTATTTGAGAAACGTATAATGCTTTTATTCTTATTCCAACGCAAAATTGCATATATATAAATGCAATCTATAATCAAGTATACGCCCGACTTACATTGAGTCAATGAATGCAAAGAATTTAAATATAGCAGCAACTCTTATAACTTTAAGTTATTAATCCTCATAGTGTTTTGCTATTTGTAAAATCAATATTGATGTTTTTTTAATCACGTCTTAACTTATCGCTAACTGCAATTGGGGTCGGATACCTTAAGACAATCAAATAAGTAGATAAAATAAAGCTAACGATTGTGCAAACCTGAATGAAGTTAGATGCTTCGAGTGAAATCAATCCTGTACTGAATGCTACAAAACCAAGTAATAATGAGAACTCGCTGAGTTGGCCTAATCGTACACCGATTTCTTTTGAATCTTGATCTGACTCACCGCTTTTTCTAATCAAAAATTTGAATACAGTTGGTTTTATCAATAGTAATACAGAACTGGTTATTATTGCTGGTAGCAGTAGTTTCCATGCGAGACCAATGTCTAAGCTCGCACCTAGTGAAAAAAAGAAAATAACTAAGAAGAAATCACGTATTGGTTTGAGACTTTCTGATATATAAAAAGAAATCGGGCCAACCGCAATAGAGACACCTGCTATAAAAGCACCCGTTTCATGGGATAAACCAATATAGTGCGCAAGTTCTGCAATACCTAAGCACCAGCCAATTGCTAACAAGAAAATATATTCTTTAATCTTATCAAATTTAGACATCAACTTGATTAAAACAAAACGCTCAACTAAAAACGCAAATGCAATCAAACCAGGTAAGGCAAGTGCTAATTTACCCAAAGCATAAAGAGTACTTGTTTCTGGCCCTTGAGTTTCGATCAAAAGTAAAAGAACAATCGCTAAGATATCTTGCAGCAATAAAATACTAATAATGATTTCACCTACATGTTGGTGGTGTAAAACGGTTGTAGGGAGTAGTTTTAAGCCAATAATGGTACTGGAGAACATAAAAGCGGCTGCAATGATTAATTGATCCATGAATGGAAGTTTTAAAGCCATTGCTGCTACAAAGCCAATCAAAGCAAATATTAGTGAGGCACCAAACGTTATAAGAGTTGATTGTTTAATTGAAGCAATAAGCTTTTGCGGGTGTAGGTTCAAGCCTAATAGAAACAACAAGAACATAATGCCGACTTTGGCTATTTGTTGGGAAAACACAGTGTCAGGCACAAAACTTAATACAGAAGGTCCAAGAATGATTCCAACGGCTATATAGGCTACCAGCAATGCTTGTCTTGCAAATAGAGCGATAGTGGCAAGTACTGCTGCACTAGTGAAAATAATAAAGATGGAAAATATTATTGATTCCGAGGATGAGACATTGATGTCCATCTTACATAGCTCCAGAAGAATTTATTTCTTTATGCTAACAGCTCAATCCAATGTTTGACGGGAATATCGGTGCCAGATTGCAAATGCATAAGGCAGCCAATATTGGCTGTCACAATCATATCGGCTTGGTGTTTTTCAAGGTTAGTCAGCTTATTCTTTAATAACTCTGAAGACATTTCACTTTCAAGTAATGAATAGGTTCCTGCAGATCCGCAGCATAAATGGGAATCTTGAACTTCAACTAAGTTATAACCCGCTTGAAGTAATTTTTCTTCAATCTTCCCACTAATATTTTGTCCATGTTGTAGAGTGCAGGGGCTATGGAACGCAATGGTTTTATCCGCACAAGAAGAAGCTTTTGGTTTGAGTTCGCTAGCTAATTCAGATAGATCGATACAGTGTTCTGAGATGAATTTGGCTTTCTCTGCGTAGCTATTATCATCTTGCATGATAGTTGCATATTGCTTTATAAAAGTACTGCAACCACTTGAATTAATTAATATTTTTTCGTAGCCATTGTTGAGCATTTGATACCAATGATCAATGTTACTTCGAATAGTCTTATGAGCTTGTTCAAGCTCGGTTAAATGGAATGCGAGTGCGCCACAACACTCAGAATTTGCCTCGTCGAGTTGAATGTCAGAATTCCCTAAAACCTTTCTAGTCGCAAAATTGATTTGTGGAGCAGCAGCTTTTTGCACACAGCCTTTTATTGTAAGCATTTTTCGTGATAAGGAAGAAGGTATTCCTAAATCTGAAGCGGAGCCAGTCTGCAGTTTAATTTTAGTGGGTATTTTGTTTGCCAAAGTGGCCGGAAGGAGAGGCTTAAAAATACGCGCTATAGCCAGCAGCAAAGCAACACGCTTCGAGTTAGAAAATGCATTCAAAATCAATTTGCGTTTGATTTTGTTAAGCACTGGACGTTGTATGGAAGTATTTATATGTTTCCTGCCAATATCTACTAATTCGCCATATTTAACGCCAGAAGGACAGGTGGTTTCGCAGGCAAGACAAGTCAAACACCGGTCAATGTGCTTTAAGCTAGTCTCATTAGAAGAGCCTTCTTTATTCTCTTCAAAAAAGTTTTTAATTAAATAAATGCGGCCACGTGGTCCATCTAACTCATTACCCGTAAGTTGATAAGTGGGGCAGGTTGCATTACAAAACCCACAGTGCACACATTTACGTAAAATCTTATTTACACGTTCACCGTCAGCGGTTTGAATGAATTCAGATGTAAAAGAGGTTTGCATGACTAATTATAACTCAGCAAACATTTTGCCTGGGTTGAGAATGCCAGCTGGATCTAA
Source organism: uncultured Thiotrichales bacterium (assembly GCA_964468615.1). Lineage (GTDB taxonomy): Bacteria > Pseudomonadota > Gammaproteobacteria > UBA4575 > UBA4575 > JABDMD01. The sequence continues at coordinate 2,702 of CAYXVH010000081.1, forward strand.
CGCCTGTTTAAGTTTTTCATGAAGTTTCATGGATGGTCCAGGGAGGGGGTGGAAAACTTGATCGGTAATATTTCCCTTGAATAAATTTGCATGTCCACCTACGCGTTCGGCTTCAGAGCGAATTGTATTTTCTTCTGCGTCACTTTTGTACCATCTTAGAGCACCATTCCACTCCATTACGCTTGCTCCGGGTATGTTTAATATTTCAGTGTTTGGTGGAACAGATATTCTCCATAGCGGCATATCCGAACTAAAAAAGTCATGTGTCTGCTCTTTTATGCTGGTCCAAAATATTTCATGTTCTTCTGTTTGATTGCCGCCAATTTCTTTTTTGCAGGCTTCTACAGCGGATGCTGAGCTTGATAAGCGAACATATAATTCACTTCCATCATAATATGTTGCAGAAATGGGCATAGGGGTATTAGCCCACTGATTCATTTTGCTAATTGCGGTAGCGCTATCTACTGTTAATGCAATGGTTTGTTCACAAGAAGGTTTTGGGAGTAACCGTAAACTAACAGACATCAATACGCCTAATGTACCTAAAGCGCCGCACATTAATCGTGATACATCATATCCTGCAACGTTCTTCATTACTTTGCCACCGAATCGAAGCAATTCTCCTTTGCCGTTTAATATTTCTGTTCCTAAGATGCAATCACGCACATTGCCAGCATTTACGCGCCTTGGCCCTGCAAGACCACAGGCAACCATACCGCCTAAGGTTGCTGCAGCTCCAAAGTGAGGGGGTTCGCAGGGTAAAATCTGATTTTGATCTGCAACAGCTTGTTCAATTTCTAGTAAAGAAGTACCGCTGCGTGCGGTGATATATAACTCTGAAGGCTCGTATTCAATAATGCCTGTATGACTTGCTAACGAAAGTGGTTCAGCTTTAATCTTTCTACCATAAAATGATTTTGTGTTTCCTGCTTTGATTTGTAAAGCTTGTTTTTGTTGAAAAGCATCTTGAAGTTTAGATGTTATCTCAGTTTTACAATCTGACATATTAACTAGAACTTTATGCTTAAAAACGAGGCAAGTCTGGATGAGGGAGTTTTCCATGATGCACATGCATGGCTCCTAGTTCCGCACAACGATGTAGGGTAGGGATTGCCTTACCTGGATTAAGTAGTTCTTCTTCATCAAATGCCGCTTTTATCGCATGGAATGTAGACAGTTCAGCTTCACTAAATTGCACACACATCTGATTGAGTTTTTCTACACCGACACCATGTTCGCCAGTAATCGTTCCGCCGACTTCTACACAGAGTTCTAATATGTCTCCACCCAATTTTTCTGCAGTTTCAAGTTCACCCGCTACGTTTGCATCGTATAAGATTACTGGATGTAAATTACCATCTCCTGCATGAAATACATTGGCTACTCGTAGACCATATTTAGCTGAAAGATTGCTAATACTTTCTAGCACATGGGCTAAATGTTTTCTTGGAATGGTTCCATCCATGCAGTAGTAATCGGGAGTCAAGTTTCCGAGTGCGGGGAAAGAGGCTTTACGCCCTAACCATAATAACTCTGCTTCTTGTTTATCTTTTGCAACACGTACCTCAATGGCTTGATGTTCGCTGAGGATTTTTTTAACTAATTGGACTTGTGTTTCAAGTTCTTCGTCAAAACCATCTAATTCACATATTAAAATAGCTGCTGCATTCGATGGGTAACCAGGGCTGCAATACATTTCTGTAGCTTGGATAGTAAGTTGATCTAGCATTTCTAGGCCTGCGGGTATAACACCGTTAGATATTATGCCGTTCACAGCATCGCCAGCCTTTTGGATATGATCAAAAGCGGCTAATAATACTTTTTTGTCATGCGGATCAGGGAGCAGTTTTACGGTGGCCTCTAATGTAATGCCTAACATACCTTCAGAGCCTATCATCAGTGCGAGTAAATCAAAGCCAGAGGAATCTAAATTCTTTCCACCAAGTTCTAAGATTTCACCCTCTATAGTAAGAATTTTTAAAGCTAGGATGTTGTGTATGGTGAGACCGTATTTAAGACAATGCACACCGCCTGAGTTTTCTGCAATGTTGCCACCGATAGTGCAAGCAATTTGTGAAGAAGGGTCGGGTGCGTAATAAAGACCATATGGCTCAGCCGCTTCAGATATCGCAAGATTCCGCACCCCAGGCTGCACGGTAGCCGTTCTGTTGTTGGTGTCTATTTCGATAACTTTATTGAGTTTGGCTAAATTGAGCAGTATTCCATCCGCATGCGGTAATGCTCCACCAGAAAGGCTGGTACCCGCTCCGCGAGCCACAATAGGAATTTTAAATTCTTTGCATATTTTAACGATAGATTGAATTTCTTCGATGTTGCTGGGCAGCAGAGCTAAGCGTGGGAGTTGTCTATACGCAGTC
>CAYXVH010000082.1:0-4107 GCA_964468615.1 uncultured Thiotrichales bacterium
AGTTGCAGTCTCATCTCTAAGTATAAATCAACATTTAGTTGCTTATCATAATTAAATCGTAGACCACTGGCGCTTATGTTCACTTCTCGCCAATTTAAATCTGGAATCGTAGAACATTCAGAAAATTGTCTTCTAGCCAAAGTGTTAATCTTATCGTCCAGAATTTTTAAATACATTGCAATTTCTGGATAACGCCTACGCACCAATGCAAATTGATCTGTTAAAGCTTTAGATGAGTCACTAAAATTATTTAACAATTGTAACTCTGCATTTTTTTCAGGATATTTTTTTAAAACTTCTTGAATTTTATCATCTGGAATTAAACGCAGTGACAATAGAATATTGTCGTCAACCCTAAATGCATTGCGATTCTCAATTGATGTATCCTCTGCATTATCTACATGTGTATTAATCTTGCTCACAATTTTTAACCATCAAATTAGTTATCTATAACTGACGAAACATCTTCATATTCGTATAACAAACTCTTATTACCTAAAATAGAAATCTCAACTCGTCGATTTTTAGAACGACTCTCTTCTGTATAGTTAGTAAATATTGGCTTAATGTCGCCATACGCTCTAATTTGCAAACGATCAGGATTAATGTTCTCTTTAGCCTCTAAATGATGCACAACAGCCGCTGCACGTGCTGCCGATAACACCCAATTCGAAGGAAATCTTGAGGTACTAATAGGGCGATTATCGGTGTGACCAGAAACAATAATCTTTCCTTCAACTGCATTTAAGGCAATCGCAATTTTCTTTAATAAAGATGCAAATACTTGATCAATTTTATCGTCACCTGACGAAAATGTACCTCGCTCTCTAATTCGAATCACAATTTCTCTATCTGTCCATTCTACTTCAACAGTTCCTGAATCAATTTCACTCTTCAAAATTTGAGTAATTTTTTTGGCTTCATCTTGCATACGTTTTACCGCAGCAGAATATATTTCTTTTGCAATTTCCTTTTTATTTAAGTTTTTATCACCACTTGAAAAGTTTAAATTTTCTTTACTCTCATCTGTAGTTTGTTGACGCATTATTTTTAACAGTGTTGCATTATCTGGCTTGCCCGGACTAAATTCAGTGGTAACAACGCTTGTGCCTTTTGGCAGCTCATTTGCTGGTACATCTCGTTGCACACCGAACGCTTTAGACAAAGAGCCCGCAAGCTCTTTGAATTTAGCAGCATCCATCTCTGAAAATGATAAAAGTAAAACGAAAAAACACATCAATAGCGACATCAAATCTGCAAAGGTTGCCATCCATAACGGTGACCCTGTGGATTCTGGTGCTTTAGCTGGAGGTGCGTCAGACATCACCAGACTCGACTATGCAGCCTCTTTTTCTTCACTTGGCTCACCCACTTTGCCACGCAAGTTATCTGGCAAGTAAGTCGCTAGTATTTGCTCCACTACCCTTGGGTTTGTGCCTGCTTGAATAGCAGATACAGATTCAAGTATTAGATCTTTACTAAGTCTTTCATCCAGAGCAATCTTCTTTAGTTTATCTGCAATTGGCAGCGCTATCGCATTTGCAATAACAGCGCCATATAGCGTGGTTAACAATGCTATCGCCATCGCTGGACCAATAGATTTAGGATCATCCATGTTAGATAACATTTGAACCAGTCCAATCAATGTACCAATCATGCCCATCGCAGGTGCAGCATCACCAATAGACTTAAACATTTCTCTACCGGTTTCATGTCGCTCAATAGAAAGATTAATATCTTTGCTTAACATCTTTTGAACCACTTCGGTTGGATGCCCATCTATACATAGATTAATGCCTTGCTCTAAAAACGGATGACCAATTTCTTTGCCCTCAAGTGCAAGCACACCCTCTTTTCTTGCCACATCCGCAAGTTCTACAGCTTCCTCAATTAGCTTTGTAAGGCTTACCGCTTTATGCAAAAGAGTGGATAAAACTAACTTAAACGAACCAAAAAAGTCTGCCAAAGAAATTCGCGTTAAGGTCGCAGCAAAAGTGCCTCCTACAACTACAGCAATAGATGGCGCGTTCATGAAGGTCCCAGCTGAACCTCCTAAGACAATCGCTAACACGATTACTGCCATAGCCCCAACCAAGCCTAATAGAGTGGCTAAATCCATTTACAAACGCTCCTTGTTTAACTTATTTTCAATGAGTACATTTATGTAACTTACTGTTTTATATATAGTATTTTTTATAATGAAGATAGAATCTTTCGACATACCATGTAACGGCCAAAACAGGCAAAAATTTAGTTATTTGCTACGAATTAGATGAGTAGCTGACGAGTGAACGAAGAAGCAGATGATTTTGAGAAAAATAGAAAAAGTACTTAAAAATCAAGCAAATATGCCGATACAGGGTTATGAACGAATCCTATAACCCAACATTAGATGTCTAAATAGTCTAAATATATGAAACTCTTGATTGTAGATGACAGCCAAGCCATGCGTAACATCATCAAATGGAACCTTAACCAATCTGAAGTACATATTGATAAGGTATTTGAAGCCTCATGCTGTAAAGATGCTCTGCTAATAATTGAGACCAAAAAGCCTGACTTAGTTATAACAGATTGGAATATGCCAGAGATGGGTGGACTGCAACTTCTTAGAGAGCTACGTGAAACACACAATTCAGTTAGATTTGGATTTGTAACTACACAGGTATCTACAAGCATTCATAATATAGCCAAAGATGCTGGTGCAGATTTTATTGTTTCAAACCCTTCTTGTTTAAATACATTTAAAACACAAATTAGCCAATCTTTATAAGACTATTCATTTAATTTCATTAGTTAATCTTTCGTTTATTTAAAAACAGAGTATTGGCTTCAATTTAAACGTCAATTTTTTGACTAACTAAAAAATTTATTACTCATTATTGATTGATAACGCAGCTTTTTGTTATCTTATTCATCGCTAATATACATGTCGAATAATAGGCATTTAACAAATGTATTCCTTAATTTCTTAAAACCATTACACATGTCACAAAATTTTTCAGGGAAAAGAAACACTATTACGTTTTTGCTGATTGCAGCTACGTTACTACTTTTTGTTTATATTTCCTCAAATCCATATGTGAGCAAACAAGAAACCATACGTATTGGAATTCCTCAATGGCCAGGTTACGAGTATTTATTTGTTGCAAAAAAACAAGGTTTTTTTAAACAAACAGGTCTTGATGTTGAGTTAGTTGAATTAAGCTCACTAACTGAAGTTCGTCGTGCATTTGAACGTGGCAAAGTTGATGGCATGGCATCAACATTAATAGAAGTGTTAGAAGCCTTTAAATATTCCGGAAAAATCGCTCAGCCTGTCTTAATTATAGATTACTCGAATGGTGCAGATGAAATTCTTGGATCTACAAAAATAAAAACTATAAGAGAGCTTAAAGGTAAAATAATTGGCGTGGAAGCTGGCAGTATGAGCACATATCTTGTTAGTCGTGCATTAGAAATGAACGATATAAATAGTTCTGAAGTTGTAATAATGCCTATGGAATTACATGATATGCCTACAGCATTAAATACAGGAAAAGTTGATGCCATTACATCTTATCCTCCTGCATCAGTAGCTATTAAAAAACAATTTGATATAAATGTTCTTTTTGATAGCTCAAAAATACCAAATGAAATTTTAGATGTCATAGCTATCAATAACGAAATACTTGAAAATAATCCCGAACTACAAAAACAATTGTTACAAGTATGGAAACTTATTCTAGACTATACACGCGATTACTCGGATGATTCGTATAGCATTTTAACTGAACGTCTCATGATTTCGGCTAATGAATTCAAACAAGCTATGGCCCATATTAATTTGGTTGGCCACCATGAACAGAGTCAATTCTTTACAGAGGACTTGCTCATGAAATTATTATCAAAAACTGGAAATGTTGTTTTCAAACATTTAGAAGTTGAAATAATTGATTATTCACAATTTATATATAATGAATAAATTTGCCAAGCACTTAAAATTATGAATGTAGATTCTTTAAAAAATAAGACATCTTCTCAAAATCAAATAATTTTATCGCTTATACTAATTTTTTTAGTTGCAGTGTTGATGATATGCATTTTTATGTACCGTGGTTTCACGAA
>CAYXVH010000083.1:0-3138 GCA_964468615.1 uncultured Thiotrichales bacterium
TCACTTTCATTGCATCTGGACTAAATTATCCTGCTGTCCTTAAAGACAGCTAACCATCATTTTTGTCCTCTATTACACTTATTGCCGTCTAACACAGAATTCAGCAACTCTATTGCTTTATTTACTGACTTAGATATCAAATTAAGTAAAATCTAGAGCTTTATATATTTATATATTTCAAAGACTTTCAGCCCTTATCTAACCTTTATACAATAATTCAAAATCCTATGTTAGATACCATTCGCAAGTTTGAAGTACCAGAAGGCGTTGACCTAGAACTTCACTTGGCTGGCCCGGTGATTCGAATCAATGCGTGGTTAATTGATTTTATAATTCGCTCAGTCATTCAAACAGCTGCGTATTTCGTTCTTATATTGCTAGGAAGTATTGGATGGGGATTAATTTTGCTCAGCATATTTATAGTGGAGTGGTTCTACCCAGTTCTATTTGAATTGTACCAAGGAGCAACCCCCGGAAAGAAAACACTGAACTTATACGTCTGCCATGATGATGGAACACCGGTAAATTGGCAAAGCTCTATGTTAAGAAATTTATTACGTGTAGCTGACTTTTTACCTTTTGGATATGCCTTAGGCTTGCTTTCAATGTTTATCAATCGAGACTTCAAACGTCTTGGTGATTTAGCTGCAGGTACCGTCGTGGTATACCGCAATAACAAGAATACTAAAATCAATGTCCCCATTGAAGACCCCAACCCATTACCGATACCTCTAACGATTACCGAACAAAGGTCTATCTTGGACTTTGCTGAACGGCATGATTTTTTATCTGTTCCGCGTCAACAAGAACTCAGCAACATCCTTAGCAACTTAACCAGTAAAAAAGATGAAGCATCGGTAAAAGAATTACATAAATATGCCAACTGGCTTTTAAAAGGTCAGTAAGGAATGAAACAGATTCAATTCGAAAAGAAATACAATACTTTTTGGAAAAGATTTGAGCGTTTAGTTAATGATCTCGGTAAAAATAAAAAAAATCAGACTTCAAACCTATTAGAACGTTATAAATTCCCTAAACTCTATCGAGAAATATGCAATCACTTTGCCATTGCTAAGCAAAGACATTACAGCCCTATACTTACTGAGCGTTTACATACTCTAGTACTAAGAGGCCATGAACATATTTATCGAAATAAAACAATCTGGTTATGGAGAGTCGCTGAGTTTTTAACCAGTAATTTTCCTGGCTTGTTACGCAAACACTATAAAGTTTTCTGGTTAGCGGCGGCTTTGTTTTATATTCCAGCCATCACAATGGGCTTAGCCTGTTTCAAGAACAGCGAAGTTATTTATAGCGTAATGGATCAATCCTCAGTAGCGAATATGGAATATATGTATGACCCGGAAAATAAAAAGCTGGGTCGTGATGAAGGACGGCAAACAGACACAGACATTATGATGTTTGGTTACTATATATTTAATAATATTTCAGTAGGTTTTCGCACATTTGCAAGCGGCATCATATTAGGCATTGGTTCACTATTCTTTTTATTTTATAACGGCCTAGTAATAGGTGGCGTGTCCGGCTATCTCACTAGCTTAGGCTTTACTGAAACTTTCTGGTCTTTTGTTTCTGGTCACGGCTCGTTCGAACTTACTGCAATTGTCATTTGTGGCATGGCGGGCTTATTACTTGCAAAACCAATATTTTCTCCAGGCAATATGAATCGAGCAGATGCTTTAAAAGTAATCGCTAAAGACTCTATTCAGTTAGTCATGGGAGCTGCATTAATGCTAGTCGTTGCAGCATTCATAGAAGCATTTTGGTCACCCTCTTCGTTTATTGGCGCAAACATCAAATATATCGTTGCAGCAATATTATGGGCGATTGTAATTACTTATTTTACTTTTGCAGGTCGAAGCTCAAATGCAAGTTGAAAATCTAGCCATTACTTTGCGTAAACGCTCCAATTGGGAGGCAATCGATCTAGGTTTTGCATTAGCCAGACAATGGTTCTTGAGATTATGGGGTGCCTGGTTAATTGCCGCATTACCTGTTTTCATTATTGTTATGGTGTTGACGTATGTTATCAATAATGAAATGTTTAATTCATTAATATTTATTTTATTTTGGTGGTGCAAACCTTTATATGAACAACCTTTACTATATATATTAAGCCGTCAGCTATTTTCAGAACCTGTTACTTTGCGTGATGTATTTAAAAATTACTTAAAAGTTATAAAACCTCAGCTAGGAGCTCTATTACTTTGGAGAAGATTAAGCTTAAGTCGTTCATTTAATAATCCAGTCGCCATGCTAGAAAGCATTACAGGCAAACCACGTCGCGCCAGACTTAGTGTGTTACATGCTCAACAAAGCAGCGCAAGCCAGTGGCTAACGATTGTTTGCGTACATCTAGAAGTTCTACTTTACCTCTCGTTTCTATTTTTTATGTTTGCTCTAATACCATCCGAACTAATGGATGGTTTTACAATGTTTGAGCTATTTGATGAAGAAAATTTACTACTAATCACTATCACTAACATCGCATATTTTATAGCTATATCCATCATTGCACCTATCTATGTAGCAGCAGGATTCGCTCTATATATAACAAGGCGTGTAAAACTCGAAGGTTGGGACATTGAACTTGCTTTCAAACGCATGAATAATCGCATCGAAGGCAACAAGCAAACAAGATCAAAACCTCTTAACTCTGTACTTGCCAGTATGCCACTCATAGCGTGTCTGCTAGTTTCCACATTTTCTTCAACTCAAAGCTATGCAAATGACAAGCTCTCTGTAACAAAAGAAACAGCCAAAACAACTATAGAAGAAGTATTAGATCATAAAGACTTTGGCAAAAAATCTACTGAGGTGGAATGGACCTATGTTGGTTCTGTAACCGATGATGATAAAGAAAAAGAACTTCCAAATTGGTTAGAGAAATTCTTTAAATGGCTGTTCGGAAGTATCTTTGATAGCGACGCAAGCACTGGATTAAAGATATTAGAAATAGCGATATGGCTAACCATTGCAGCCTTAGTCGTTTGGCTAATCAATAAATATTCACATTGGTTAAACTGGATAAACCTACAACCTCGTTTAAGAAAGAAAGCCAATTCTATACCTAATATAATTTTAGGCATGGATCTGAGTCAGGAATCATTACCAGAT
>CAYXVH010000084.1:0-14009 GCA_964468615.1 uncultured Thiotrichales bacterium
TGAGGGTTTGACTAAAACACTATATAATTCAGAAACAAAAAAGATAATTGGTGCTGGTATTGTTGGCCCAAATGCAGGTGAGCTTATTTCTGAAATTGCCTTAGCGATTCAAAAAGGTTGCACATCTAAAGAATTAGGGGAACTTATTCATCCGCACCCAACCTTGTCAGAAAGCATCGGGTTTTCCGCCGAAGTCTATGATAAAACTATAGTTGATCTATATGTAAAGTAAATTAATATGGATAATACTCAAGTAAATGAGCTCGAAAGACGAGTAGATGAAGTGCTTTTCTATATTTGGGATCCTTTTGAGTTTAAAGGCGAGCCTTTTGCGCGTACTGAATATCGAAACTATGTAGAAGAGGTTCTAAATTGTCTGCAGGATACAAAATCTTCTGATGAAATATTTGCTCTGCTTATAGATATTGTAGAAAATAGAATGGGATTAGTATTTAGTCGAGAAATATCACTGAAAGTAGCAAAATTGTTATTCAGACATAAGAAAACAACTGATTCTGAAACTCGCGAATCATAAAATATTTTCAAATAAGATGATTTATTTAGAATTAAATAGGCTCAGCTCGCACTACATAACGTAAAGGCCCACCTGCTTGAAGAGCATCGAATGGATAACAGGTTATTAAAGTTAATTGCTCTGATCCAAAATCTTGCATGACTTCAGATTGACTCTGATCAACTATAAAAGAATTAACGACTTTGTAACTAATCTGTTTGTTGGATATTTGTACCTGAATTACATCTCCAGGTGTTAAGTCTTTTAAAACAGTGAAGTGCGTATCTCGATGGCCAACGATTACACTATTTCCTCCATTGCCTGGTAGTGGTGTAGCGCTTACATGTCCTGGTCCAAATGCCATGGTGCGCCCGGATCCACCTGCAAGAATGATGTAATCTAGCTTGTTGTTAAAAGTAATTTTGGCTACAGGGTGAGTGTCTGCCCATTTCCAGGGTTTAACCTTAGAGTTGCCCTCTAAGGTTTTTGTCCATGCGTTGCTTAGTAGGTATTGAGCGAGTTGAGCTTTGGCATATATATAAGTACCAGAACTAAATTGCCATGCACCGATAGCAATAATAATTAAAACACCCAATCTATTTAGTTTTGTAAGCTTATTTAAAGACATATCTACGTAGTGCAATTCCCATTAGGAGAAACAACATGCCTACGATTAGATTCAATTGTGCAGAAGTAGCACCTTGTGGAATATTGCCTATGGTTTGGCCAGGAAGATTCATATTCCAACCATGTGGTTTTTTCACCGGTACTGCCTTATTTATACTAGTTAAATCTGTTGGTTTTGTTGGAGTAACATCTACCGCAACTAGACTCGTATGTTTGGTGACAATATGATGTTCTAAACCTAGTGTAGTAATTGCTTGTTTGATTTTTTCTGGGTTCGCACCATGACTTATTTTTTGACTTAAACTTTGAATTTTATTTCGTGCCCATAAAACACTCAATCCTGATGCATGGCCACCATTTGTGATCGGTAAGGTGGTAGACCAATCAGATTGGCTGGTATTTCCACGAATGATCAACTGCTTTTGATCTTTAGGTAGTTTTAGGCTAACTACCAATGGTTCACCGATATATAAGTCATGAATAGGGTTGGGCCAATAGTCGACGTTAGTATCATCTTGCCAAACTATCTCGATGTCTCTTAATACAGGATGATTTAATTTTTGAAATAGCTGCGACATTTTTTCTTGAACTTCTTCAATTTTCCCTATGTATGTGAATGTACCTCTGCCAAGAGATGCAGCTTCACTCATAAAATAACTATTTGGCGCAGAACCAATTCCAACGGTAAATAAACGACTGTTATTTAATTTTTGCTTAATGATTTTAAATAGTTGATTTTCATTACCCACGCTACCGTCAGTTAAAAAAATTACCTGACGTATACGTTCACTTTTACTTACATTGATGAGTGCAGTGTTCAATGCAGGTGCTATTTCTGTTCCACCATTTGCATAAAGAGAATTTACAAAATCTTTTGCACGATCAACATTATTCTCTCTTGCCGGTAAAGCTTGTTCAGAAAAAGCCTCAGTATAAGAGTTAAATTGAATAATATTGAACCAGTCTTCGCTTTTAAGTTGACTAAGACCTAATAGCAAAGCTTGCTTGGCTTGTGATATGGACTCTCCCGACATAGATCCAGAAGTGTCTATTACATAGATCATCTCTTTTGCAAAGGTTTGTTGCTTGCTCCAATCTACTTCTGGTGGCATTAACATCAATAGTCCATATCGCTCATTGTCTTTGTCTTGTGTAAATAAGGCGGCTTGTAGTTCATGAGTGGTTTTTGGTCGCCAGGTCAGTTCAAAATCGCGATTTGCAGGCGTTGTTTGATTGGCTAATTGAATCTGGTACTGGTTTGCTTCATTTATTTGTTTGCTGATGGAGTGATAACTGCTTTCTACATTCACTATAGGAAAGCCAGTTTCTAAGCTGATGTTGATAGAAACAGGATTATCGTGTCCTTGATTTGACTCAGTTACTGGCGGAGTAATGCTACTGGCATCAGGTACTTCGCGGGTATTCATGGCCCAGCCCGAGCCATTAAACCCTTCTACCTTTTGCGTACCGGGGATATAGCGAATGCCTACTACCATTGGGAAACGTATAGAGAATTGGCCTTGGTCATAAGTAAGTGTTTGTTGATATTGAATTGAGATAGATACCGTTTCATTGGGCCCAATATTGGCGACAGAATTTGTGAATATATTAGGACGTTGTTGTTCAACTAAACTGGATTTTTTGCCTTCTTGTTTTGCTTGTTCATATATCTGTTTAGCTTTTTGTCTTTCTTTAATCTTTCCTTTGAGAATACGCTCACCAATTATCATTTCCATATGATCAACTGCTGCGTTCTCAGGTAATGGAAATACATATATACCATTCACCCATTCTAAAGAGGTGTTAGTGAAATGCTGGGTGACACTAACCCTCGCAATCATTCCTGTGATATCCATTTGCACATCAGTATCTATAGTAGGTGCAAGATAATATTGTCCAGAGTGGATGGTTTCTATTAGTAAGCTACCGCTTTTTGCATCATTAATCGTTACAGTATCCTCAATTCCATCATGATCTGCTTTGCAGGCTGTAAAAATATTGAATACAGTAAAAATTAGTAGCAGTGAAAAAAAGGCAGCCCGTAGGCTGCCAGATGGAGGAGAGGATATTTTCGTTTTTACGAATTTAAGATTCGCTACGTTTTGTTGAAATCGATGCATGATGTTTCCCTTATGGTTAAAATTATTGTTGCTTAGTGGCAACAGATAATTTTTACTCTGCAGCTGCAATTTCTTCGGCAATATTCTTTGAGCTAATTTCAACTGGCATTATGAAAACTGTAACGCGTCGGTCAAAAAAGTTGTTCTCTAGATTTTCATCTAGATGTAATGGTTGAGTTTCGCCATGTGCTAGAGTAGTAATACGCTCTTCCTCAATACCTTGTTTGATAAGATACTCTTTTACTTGTTTAGCGCGTTGACTTGATAACTGCATATTGTAATCTTCATCACCCATGCGATCCGCAAACCCAGCTACTTCAATTTCTATATTGGGTGTTGTATTTAAAGCATTTGCCAAGTCACTTAAATATTGTTCGTACTGTTTTTCAATTTTGATTGAATTGGTACGGAATTGAACATCAAAATTCAGTGTATGATTTCTCAGCTCTTGATTTTGTGTGAGTAACGTCTCAATTGCGCGATGCGCATCATTGAGCACCTGAGATTTCTTGGAATTGTCTTCTTCTAATACTTGGAGTTTATTTGAAGCTTCATGCAATCTGATTTCTAGTTCGTTATTTGAGCTAGATAAATGTTTAGCATTATTTTCACTGGCAGCATTTTGGCCTATTAAACTTCCAATAAATGCACCTGTAACAACGCCTACTGGTCCGGCAACTAGGCCACCGACTAACGAGCCTGTGCCAAACCCTATACCTGTTTCTGTATTAGTCTTGTCTGCATCACTAGAAGGAGTGCTTGCAAAAAGAGGTGTTGAAGCTAGGCAAACTACTAAAGCGCTTATGGATAGAATGGATTTCATAATATTCCTCATATATATGTGTTGTAGACCTGAGGGTCTGTGATTGCGTTGAGTACATTAAATAAAATGCTTATGACGTATTTGAGTGAGAAAATAGGCCTTTTGCTGTTTAAATGTGGCAAGAAAAAGGCAATTTTCCCAAGTGACTGGTTTTGCAGTGATTAATCCGTATAGTTTTGTCTACCACTATATATATTAGAAAGCGTTATGAGTCGTCGTGTAGCTGTGATTGAAGATGAGTTTGCCCTAAGGGAAAATTATGCTGATGTATTACGCAAACAAGGCTATAACGTACAAACTTTTGCTAATCGAAAAAATGCTATGTTGGTATTTGAGCAACGATTACCAGACTTAGCGATTATTGATATCGGTCTACAAGATGAAGTGGATGGAGGTTTTACACTTTGTCGTTCTTTGCGATCAATGTCTGAAACATTGCCTATCATTTTTTTAACTGCACGTGATAGTGATGTGGATACCGTAAGTGGTTTGCGAATTGGCGCAGATGATTACTTGACCAAAGATATTAGTTTCCCACACTTGCTAGCTCGTATTGCAGCCTTGTTTCGTCGCCAAGATGCGATGGGTGAGCCTGCTACAGGTGAGGCAGTGTTGCAACAAGGTGATCTTAGTATGGATACGCAGCGTATGATCGCTAAGTGGCAAGAGCAGAATGTTGATTTAACCGTAACCGAATTTTGGATGGTGCATGCTCTAGCAAAATATATAGGTCATGTAAAAAATCGTCAACAACTGATGCAAGAATCTCAAATGGTAGTAGATGACAGCACTATCACTTCACATATAAAACGTATTCGCAAAAAATTTATTCAGATTGATTCTAAATTTGATTGTATCGATACTGTGTATGGTATGGGCTATCGTTGGAATTCTGGAGTTTCTAAATAAATAAGTATGTCATTTCTAAAGCCACGAATAGGCTTGCGTCTAAAGCTAGTTTTTTTATCTAGTTTTTTGTTTGCTATCCCATGGTTAGGTTATAAGTATGTATGGGAAATGGAAAAATATTTGCGTAAAGGCCAAGAGCAAACTTTGGTCGGTACAGTAAGTGCTGCGGCAACCGCTTTACATGAGAGGCCCAATCTTTTTAATTCACAAGCAAGTTTTTTAAGTGATGTGCGTAAAGGAAGAGATCTATATGCAATCGATGTTTCTGATCCTATTCAATTAGATGGAGATATTGAAGAATGGGAAAACTTTCAGTATCAATCGCATTTTTATGGTGATGACTATGTGCTTGAAAACAAAGACAACTATGATCCCGCATCACTTAGTTTCAATCATATGGTGGTTAAGTATGAGGACTATTTGTATGTAATGTTTGAAGTAATCGATGATTACATTGTTTATAGAAAACAAAATACATTTAATGTACATCGTAATGACAATATTCAAATTGCGTTTATTGATAAAGAAGATCAATTTCAGCGCTATATAATAGCTAATGAAAACCCTGGGTGGATCAATGCTTACTTAACTAAACCTAAAGAGGAAAGTGTTTACCCCATTCATCATGAGAGCAAAATTCAAGGTAATTGGGTAGAAACACCTAAGGGTTATAATGTTGAGCTTCGTATCCCCTTGGAAATGATTGGTAATAAGTTGGGTTTTGCAATCTATGATGTTGATAGCAGCCGTACACGTAAGGTTAATAATGTTGTTGGCACATCAAATACTCAAAAATCAGATCAACTCGGTACTGTCCTAGTACCTTCACCAGAAATTGAACAAATATTAAAAGGTCTGGCACGCTCTAATTCAAGGATTTGGGTGATTGATTCTCATCGTCGGGTACTGGCTCGAATAGGCGGCATTCGTTCTGCAACTGGAGCTATTGACGATGGAGATGGTTATAAAAGTGCTTCATTATCTTGGTTACAACAGTTAGAGCAAAAATTTTTACATCCGCTTTATTATCAACTGCTTACACGTCCGCCACAGGATTTTGTAGATGAGCTTGAAGAAGCTACTGAATTAGCTGGTTCACAAATTGATGACGCTATTCTTGGAGAAATTAAATCATCGTGGTATCTAACACCCGATAAGAAAGCGGTAGTGTTATCTGCCGCACATCCAATTTGGGTGGATGAAAAAGTTATGGGTGCGGTAGTTGCTGAGGAGACTACTAATGGTATTCGTACTATCAGAAATAAAGCACTAGAAAGACTATTTAGTGTAATTCTAGCGGTGATGTTGTTAAGTACCTTGGCGTTATTTCTCTTTGCGTCGAGAATTTCGTATCGAATACGCAAATTACGTAGTCAAGCAGAACATGTAATAGATGAATATGGTCGTATCCATACCGTTTTTAAAGGTTCGGGTGTGAATGATGAGATTGGTGATCTTTCAAGAAGTTTTTCAAACATTGTAAGTAGATTAGGGCAATACAATAGTTATTTAGAAAATATGACTTCGCGTCTTTCGCATGAATTTCGCACACCTGTAACCGTAGTGCGTTCTTCCTTAGATAATTTAGCCATGTTAAAACACGATGAGGAAGCTAAGGTGTATATGGAACGTGCACAAGAGGGTATTAAAAGATTGAATACAATTTTAACTAATATGAGTGAAGCTACGCGTCTAGAACATTCATTGCAATCCAGTGAAAAAGAGCTGTTTAATTTAACAGACCTAGTGAGAGGGTGCGCAGAAGGGTATAGAGCTGCATATGATGAAAATTTATTTGATGCAGATATTTGTATAACAGATTTGCAAGTTAATGGAGTGCCAGAAAACATTGCCCAATTAATTGATAAAGTGGTAGCAAATGCGGTTGAATTTAGTAACTTAAAAGATCCAATTAAGATAATGCTTAGTAAAGAAATGGGTCAAGCAAAACTTGCGATCATTAACATTGGCCCATTGTTATCTGAAGATATGCAGGGTAGATTATTTGAATCGATGGTATCTGTGCGTGAACAAAATAAGCAAGGTGAAACCCATTTGGGCATAGGTTTATACATTGCACGTGTGATTGCAGAATTTCACCAAGGGCATATTACAATTGAAAATAATCCGGATCAATCTGGGATAATTGCAACGATATGGCTACCAATTGTCACGCAAAGTAAAGTGGATTCGTGATGCGCATATATATAAGTATAATTATTTTATGTGTGACCCTGTCTGCTTGCACATCAACTGCAACAACTAATGTTCAAGAAAATACAGTTGTGCATGTTGTACTTATATGGTTAAAAGAATCTGGAAATCAAGAACATATCCAACAAGTCATTGAAGTGTCGAGGCAGCTAAAAGAAATTTCAGATATACAAGAAATGCGAGTTGGAAAATCAATTCCAAGTGATAGAAAGATCGTGGATGATAGCTTCGATGTTGGCTTGTACATGGTTTTTGATAATCTAGAGGATTTGGAAGGTTATTTAGTGCATCCAGAACATAAAAAAGCAGTAACAGATGTGCTAAAGCCGTTATCTATCAAGATCCAGGTTTATGATTTTACATCAAATACTGAATAGATTTGATGAACTGTCTTAGCGCATCACAATAGGCTTCTGTACTCACTTGGGTTTTTCGCTGCAAGTATTAAGAACACTCCGAGGATAGCGTAAATAACTACGATCATTTGCTCGTATTCGCTTTGCCTTGGACCCCATCCCCAGCTTTCTGGTGCAATGAAATTCATTATTGCAAAAACACCAGAGATGAAAAACAGACCTGTTACTATTAAAAAGACTTTTAAGAGTTTTGCTTTAGTTTCATCAGGCATAACTTCCTCCGTTAATAATTTATTATACTTATTCTTTTGTTTTTAATATGAGGCTATATAAATGAATAAAGAATATTCTCTATTTGATGCCCATTTCCATATTATAGATCCTCATTTCCCCATTGTGGAGAATAATGACTATATTCCCGATCCTTTTATTATCAAAGATTATCTTGCGCGTTTAGATGGTGTACAGCTTGTAGGGGGTGTTGTGGTTTCCGGGTCATTCCAGTCCTATGATCAGACCTACTTAGTAGATGCTCTTAAAAAGCTTGGCCCAAAATATGTAGGGGTAATTCAACTAGCTCCAACTGTAACTGAAAATGAGCTTATTAAGCTTCATCAAGCAGGAGTACGTGCAGTTAGAGTAAATTTAAAGCGTAGTGGGGTAGAGCAACTTCTATATTTAGAAGAAATGGCTAAGCGAGTATTCGAAATAGTAGGTTGGCATGTAGAGTTATATGTTGATTCAGCTAATTTGTCTGATCTATATCAAAAGTTAGTAAATCTACCTGCGGTCTGTATTGATCATTTAGGTCTTTCAAAAGTTGGTTTTCACACACTCTTGAAATTAGCTGAGCACGGTGTACATGTAAAAGCTTCAGGGTTTGGGAGAGTAGATTTTGATGTAGTAAAGGCATTAAAAGAATTGTATTCCATTAATCCAAAATGTTTAATGTTTGGAACAGACCTTCCTTCTACTCGTGCTTTGCGACCTTATAAAAATAGTGATTATTCTTTAGTGACAAATACATTTAGTAAAAAAGACGCAGAAAATATCTTGTATAAGAATGCGATTGAATTTTACAAGATTGAAATTAAATAACTATCTATTATTATAATTATGTATGCATCAGCTCATTTATAATGATGTTATAGGTATCCTGGATGAAGCTGAATTTAATATTTTTCAATTGCATGTGAAAAATTGAAATGATGAAAATACTTTTAATGAAGTATTAGAAAATATTATTGTACTTAAATATCGAATTCAATCGACCTTATTGGGCAAGTGATTTTTTACGAAAAATTATATACATGGCCGAGTTGGCTACGGGAAAATTGAATTTATAAAATTCACTTTTATATTCGTTGCGCGATATAAGTGTAATAATTACATGAAGCGAAAAACGTTCCATCGTTCATAGCAATTTTCTGCTTAGCTAACCAATCATTAACGTTATTCTTTGCTACTAAACCACTTTTAGCTGCTAATGGTGCATACGTTTCTGCAAAAGAATTAAAATAGCTTGCAGTACCTATTTCTGATATCACATTCGCTAAAGTTTCTTTTATTTCTAGTCCGATTTTCGGCAAAATACGAGGAATATCACGCATGATTAATGGATTGTTAAATGTTGTCGTAGCAAGAGCATGGTCCATCTGTAAACCAAATTCATGATCAGGAAAAGCATATGTTAGAGATGCATAGTCACCGTCGAAGAGAACGATGCACCCTCCTTTTCGCACTAGTCTCACAACTTCCTTCAGAACCTTCATGGGATCCGTAACATGGCTAATCAAAGTATGAGCAATTAATACATCAAAACATTCATCTTCGATATTGAGGTCATGCGCATCTCCAACGACGAAATCAACCTTTTCCTCTACACTTTCTTCAATTGCAAATCGAATTGCTGCTTCAATGAATGCTGGACTTTGATCTACACCAACAACTTTTCTCAAAAAATTCTGTCTATTAACTAACGCACGTGCAATCACACCTGTCCCACATCCCACCTCCAAGACAAGTGCAGATTCAGGCAAATCTAATTTGGATACATATTGGTTAAAAAGTTTAGTAAAAATGTCATCTTTTGCCCGACTCTCTAATCGTTCAATCAAACGTTGCGTTGTAATTCCATCTAACTGGTTTGAAAAACGGTGCGGATCGCTAACTGACATATATGTAATCCTGGTTTCTAGTTATCAATATGTATCTTATAGGTCTATCATTATCTTACTATTAGAATAGATACTAAATATTTTAGAATTTAACATGGCAATAACACTAGTATTTGACATGCATAGCTAAATTTAATGACATCTAAGGTTACTAAGTATCGTATTACATCTGCGTTATATCGGAAGTAATTGACTTAAATTAATTATTTAATAAATATTAATGATAAAACATGAAATCGACCAATACAAAAATGAACTCATGAATTTTAAGTTCAACCCATCTTTACCAAGCGATGTAAGTGCTGTGCATGATGCTGCCGCTCTTTTAGACACATCGGAATTTAACATTTTTACAATAGGCTACAATAAATGGTTTGGGGAGAAGGCCTCCATCAAAACAATTGAAAATCACTATGCTGCTTACATGTTTAATGCAGTTGTACCGCATTGGGTGAGACATTTTTCTCGAACCATAATTCATCTCAGCGATACAGGTAGTTTAAAGCCAAACGATTTTGTCGAAGAAATAATTCCAGCGAGCCAAAAATCTATACAAATTGCACGCATTTTTATAATTTTAGGTATAGTAACAATGTTTATTCTTTTATTAGGAGCGAATATTGCAGTTCAAAATTCAACTTTCACACTTGGCTGCTTTTTCCCTCCCTGTTATTAACCGCCTGTTTTCTTATTTATGCTAGTACGCTGCTATGTATGACTGGTTATTTGTAATTGTGACTGCAGCTATTGCTTTCCATGGTTTAACATATCGCGACAAGGATGGCGAAAGTGATTTTGTGCGTTTATTGTTTGGCTGTATTGCTTTGTTGTTTTGTATGCGTGTTTTATTCGTAGATATATTTAAATTAATTTAAAGTTCATACATTCTTTGATTTTGATCTTTTGAAACATTTATACTGATGAATGACTATAACCGAGTTCTTTCAACTCAATTTCGATTTCCTCAAGAATAGCAGGATCATCTATTGTTGCTGGCATTTTATAGGTTTCACTATCCGCTATACTTTTCATAGTTCCACGTAATATTTTACCTGAACGAGTTTTTGGCAATCGTTTGACAATTGCTGCCGTCTTAAATGATGCGACAGGTCCAATTTCCTCACGGACTCGTTCGATAAGCCCTTGAGTAATTATTTTGTGATCAGTTGTTGTGCCATTTTTTAAAACAACTAACCCAATTGGTATTTGCCCTTTTAAATCATCTGCTACGCCAATGACTGCACATTCCGCCACGTCAGGATGGTTTGCCAAGACTTCCTCCATTGCGCCAGTGGATAATCGATGTCCCGCAACATTGATCACATCACCCAGCCTGCTCATTACCCATACATCACCGTCTTCATCGATATAGCCTGCATCCCAGGTTAAGTAATAACCCTTGTGCACAGATAAATAGGATTCAACATAATTATCGTCACTTTGCCAGAGTGTCAATAAACAACCTGGAGGTAGCGGTAGCTTCAATGCCATTTTTCCCATTTCGCCATATGGTAAAGGTTCACCCTGATCATCAAGCACTTGTAAATTAAAGCCGGGAACTGGTTTTGAAGTAGAGCCTTTTTTAATTGGAAATTCCTCTAGTCCCATACAATTTGCAGTTATTGCCCAACCCGTTTCTGTTTGCCACCAGTGATCAATGACGGGAACATTTAAATTAGTCTCGGCCCATTCAAGCGTTGCAGGATCACTACGTTCGCCAGCAAGAAATAGTGTTCTCAATGAAGACAAATTGTATTTATTAAAAAATTCGCCATTTGGATCTTCACGTTTGATTGCTCTGAATGCAGTTGGTGCGGTAAACAAGGCATTAACTTTATGTGTTTCAATTACACGCCAGAATGCTCCGGCATCAGGTGTGCCAACTGGTTTACCTTCATAAAGCACTGTTGTGCATCCGTGCAATAACGGTCCATAACAAATATATGAATGTCCTACGACCCAGCCAACGTCCGATGCAGCCCAAAACACCTCGCCAGGATTAAGATTGTAAATATTTTTCATTGACCATTTTAAAGCAACCGCATGACCACCATTATCACGAACCACGCCTTTCGGCATACCCGTGGTACCAGAGGTATAGAGAATATAAAGAGGATCGGTTGCTAGCACTGGTACACAATCTACCGGTTTTGCTTGACTACACGCTTCATGCCAATCGACATCTCGTTCGTTCACTAAAGATGCCGTACATTGAGGCCGTTGCAAAATGATACAGGCTTCAGGCTTGTGAACAGCTTTTTCAATCGCACCGTCAAGGAGTGGTTTGTATTCAATAACACGGTTAACTTCTATGCCACATGATGCAGAGATAATTATTTTAGGCTGCGCATCGTCAATACGTGTTGCCAGCTCATTTGAAGCAAAGCCACCAAATACTACAGAATGAATTGCGCCAATACGAGCACAAGCTAACATGGCAATTATTGCTTCAGGCACCATAGGCATATAGATCACAACTCTGTCACCTATATCCACGCCTGATTGACTGAGTACTCCAGCAAAGTTTGCAGTTAGATCACGTAATTCACGATAGGTAAAACGTGTAATGGTATCGGTTACAGGGCTGTCATAGATTAGTGCTATTTGCTCAGCACGACCTTCTTCGACATGTCGATCAAGCGCATTAAAACAGGTATTCAGTTTTCCGTCTGCAAACCATTTATAAAAAGGCTTATTCTTATCATTGAGTACTTTCGTAAAAGGTTTATCCCAATGTATATCTTGAGCAATGTAGGACCAGAAACCCGCAGGGTCTTTCAATGAATTTTCATAAGTTTTTTGGTAGTTTGACATGAATCGCGACCTCTATAGTTTTGTTATCCACAAATTCATAAATTCATTCACCTTTGTATTACGTAACTTAGGTATATCACTAAACAGTTGTAAAATCGCAGTGGCTTGTTTATTTGCTAAACGAGTATTTATGTTTCGTTCAAATTTTTCTTTCAGTAATGGAATACTTTCTGAACGTCTACGGCGATGACCAACTGGATATTCAACTTCGATATTTTCTGTACAAGCGCTATCTTTAAAAAAAACTTGTATTGCATTACCAATCGATCGTTTTTGTGGATCTAGATAATCGATGCTGTACTGTTTGTTTTCAATTACTTCTATTTTATCTCGCAGCACATCGATACGTGAGTCACTAGCAATATTGTCTTCATAGTCATCAGCCGTTAAACGACCAAAAATCAACGGGATCGCAACCATATATTGAATACAGTGATCTCGATCTGCCGGATTATTTAATGGACCGGTTTTATCAATGATTCGTACTCCGGCTTCTTGTGTCTGAATTACGATCTTTGCTATATCATTTAAACGATCCTTAACTTGATCATGTAGGTTTAGCGCTGCTTCCACTGCTGTTTGTGCATGAAACTCTGCTGGAAACGAAACCTTAAATAGAACGTTTTCCATGACATATGAACCAAAGCCCTGGTTAAATTTAAATTCATTACCATGAAACAAAACGTCGGCAAAACCCCAGTTTTTTGCACTCAAGGCAGATGGATATCCCATCTCACCTGTCATGGCGATCAACGCAAGTCGTACACCCCGGCTAGTTGCATCACCTGCTGCCCAGGATTTACGTGAACCAGTATTGGGTGCATGACGGTATGCACGCAAAGCACCGCCATCAATCCAAGCATTAGAAACGGCATTGACGATTTCTTCTTTTGAACCCCCTAACATGCTAGTAATAACTGCTGCAGTTGCTACTCGAACTAATAAAACATGATCCAGGCCTAGTTGATTAAAACTGTTTTGTAACGCAATAACGCCTTGAATTTCATGTGCCTTAATCATGGCAGTTAATACATCATTAATGATTAATGGTGCTTTACCTTCGCTTAGGTTCTTGCGACTAATGTAGTCTGCAGATGCTAAAATACCACCTAAATTATCTGAAGGATGACCCCATTCTGCAGCAAGCCAGGTATCGTTAAAGTCTAACCAACGAATCATGCAACCTATATTAAAGGCGGCCATGACTGGGTCCAGTTCATAATCAGTACCAGGTACACGTGCACCGTTTTGCATTGTTACACCGGGAACAACTGGTCCCATCATGCGAGTACAGGCTGGAAAGTTTAGCGCCAACAACCCACAGCCTAATGTATCCATTAGACTCAAACAGGCTGTACTAGATGCCTCTTTACTTTCAATTTTATAGTCAGCTACATAATCCGCGATATCGACCAATAGTTGGTCTGGATTAGGTCGTTTGGTTTCTTTAATGCC
>CAYXVH010000085.1:0-21598 GCA_964468615.1 uncultured Thiotrichales bacterium
GGCATGCCTTGATGCATAGAGAGTGTTTCTAAATAACCTAAAATTACCGTAAGCGGCGTGCGCAATTCGTGTGAAGCATTGGAAATAAAACTGCGTCGCATTTCATAAATACGTGCCGATTGCGACATGTCTTGTGCAATCAATACCAATTTACTTTCACCAAAAGGAATAATCCGTACACTTAGTTCGGACTCATGATCTGATGGTCCACGAATTTCTAAAGGCTGATCGAAATTTTGTGCCGAGAAATAATCAGTAAAAGCAGGTCTGCGAACCAGTTGCGTAATTATCATATTAAGGTCCCGTGTTGGATCGATTTGCAATAAATCGTGGGCAGCTTGATTGGCAGATTTAATTTCTCCACTAGAAGCCATAATCACCACTGCATCGGGTAACGCAGAGATCATTTCCTTGTAGTGAGTTATTAAGTCTTCTAACTTAGTTTTATTTGCCTGGTGGTCTTTCTGTAAATCAACAATGCTCGATACGTGTTGGTCAGCGATACCTAAATATTCAGGTGCTTCGTCAACTTGCGCACCGCCATCCAGCCACTGCTTGAGTGTAACTAACTGTCTAGCCGTCCATAAACCATAGACTATTAAGCCGAGAATAAAGAAGAATTGTAGATGACCTGTTACTAAACCGATCAGAATGCATGGAATAAATACGAGTAAAATTCGATTTAATTCAGATAACCATGCATTAAATGACATTATGTTTTTGCAGAGAATCGATAACCATAACCGCGAACGGTTTGAATCATTTGATCACAATTAAGAGGTTTAAGTAATTTTCTTAAACGCACAATATGTACATCAACCGTACGTTCTTCTACATACATGTTACGACCCCACACATAATCTAACAACTGATTACGTGAATAAACTCGATCCACATGAGTCATAAAAAACTCAAGTAGACGGAATTCTGTAGGTCCCATATTAATCGACTCTTCATTCACATAGACACGATGCGCATCCAAATCCAGCTTGATTGGACCAATAATCACCTCATTCTCAAAACCGCCGCTACCTCTTCTCAAAACAGCACGAATGCGCGCAGTGAGCTCTTTTACTGAAAATGGCTTAGTAATATAGTCATCTGCACCAGAATCTAAACCATCAATCTTATCTCGTTCTTCTACACGTGCAGTGAGCATAATGATGGGGGTTTCTTGCAAAGCATCCTTACGCTTCCAACGACGTAATAATTCCAAACCGGTGGTATCTGGCAACATCCAATCCAGAAGAATTAAATCAGGCAAGTTATTGGCAATCTGCAACTCGGCTGAACCACCATCCTCAGCCTCATCAATTACATAGCCTTCTTGTCCCAAAGCAAAAGATACCATCTCTCGAATGGAGTGCTCATCTTCTACTAATAAAATTCTTTTGCTGCTCATACTTTGAGCCTGAATTCGATCCTGTGGTTGACCCTGAAATTGACGTGATTCTGCAACATATTGATTCTGCATAATTGTAACCTGCAACGAAAAGATTCCACATTATTTTCTACCTTCGTTACAGAACTATTAAGCAGCCCTAGATCAACTACCTGCAGCTTGCAATACTCCAGCTTTGTATCGTCCACCTGTAAGAATGTAATAAAAATGTAACATTTTATTCATATAGATTTCATAGTCTGTGCGCAAGATCCATACCCTGAAATCAAACAATTAATAGAAACAGGGAGGCTCTTCGTGAGACTTAAACAATTTTTGGTTTGCGCAACCAGCGCAATCGCTGTAACCAGCCTTAGCTCAGTAGCTTTTGCAGGTGCAGTAACTTCTAAAGAAGAGATTGCCATCAGCACAACAGGCGGTGGAATAAAAATAAAATCTGATAACGGAAATGAATTTTCTATTGGTGGTCGCATCATGTACGACTATGACAGCTATAATGGCGCTTATAATGCAGACTTTGATGGTGACAGTGGATCAGAATCTGAGTTTCGTCGCACTCGTGTGAACCTTAAAGGTACATCGGGAAAAAACTGGGCTTATAAATTGACAGTTGATATTGATGACGATGACAATGAAGCTGATGTAGATACAGCTTATATAAAGTATCAAGGTTTTGAAAATGTAGATTTATTATTAGGTCGCCTAAATGCTCCCGCAGGTTTAGAAGAACTCACCAGTTCTAAGTGGATTTCAACGGTTGAACGTACTGTAACAACAAGTGACTTTGGCATACTTTCTGGAAAACCCGATTTTCAAGCTCAAGCTCAAGCACACTTTGGAAATTTCTTTGGTCAATTAGCATTGATTGATGAAGGCAATGAAGATGCTGACACTAAAGACTCATACTCATGGGCACTACGCGCCGGCATGCACTTCCCATTTGGCGAAGATAACCACTTCTTGCATGCAGCTGCTTCATACGCAGATCGCGATTTTGGAGATGAAGGTACTATCGGTTTTGAAACTGAAGGTGCAGTACATGCGCTTCCAGGAGACTTAAAAGTACAAGACGATGCTGACTTCGAAGTTGATGATGCCGATCAATTCGGCGTTGAACTTGCCTATGTTAACGGCCCATTCTCAGCTCAAGGTGAACTATGGTCCGCAGGCTTTGATGGAGACACAAATGGCGCAGGAACTGTCTCTGCTACTGATGTTGATGTAGATTCTTATTATGCTTTGTTAAGTTACTTCCTAACGGGTGAGTCTAGAAGTTACAAAGGCGGCGTTGGTAAATTTGACAAAATTAAGCCAAAAGGTACAAAAGGCGCATGGGAACTCGTAGCTAAGTATGAAGATGGTGATATTGATCCAGATAATCAAGCAGATGAGTCTGAATTTGAGATTCTTACCCTTGGTGTTAACTGGTACGCAACCAACAACGTTAAGTTTATGCTGAATTATCTAGATATCGATACTGATAACTTTGATTCAGAAGATGGCACATCGCTTGCCGCACTTGGCGAAGAAGACGGTAATGCTGTTTCATTCCGTGCGCAGTACGCATTCTAAAAACTCTAAGTTACTCCTCTGAGTTTAAAGGCCATCTATTTTTCAATAGATGGCCTTTTTTTATATTTGTTATTGAAACTACAGGATACAAATTTAGTTATGAATAATATTAAAATCATAAAAACAACTTTTTTGTTGAAACTCTGATTGCTTTATGTTGCACAGTGTCCGCACAAGCAAGTAGTCAATCGCTCGAAACCGTAGCAATATTCAAACCACAAAGCGGTTGCAAAGCTACTGAAATTGTTAGCATCCAAGATACCACTAATCGTTTGGCACTTTCTTGTAGCTCCGAAGGTATCGTTGAAATTATATCTATCGATAATCCTTCTCAACCAACTCCAGTAAATCATTTTAAAGTTACTAGTGATGAAGAAATAAGCGCAGTAGCTTTTCACCCGGTTGAAAATGTTTTCGCGGTAGCAGTTATTAACAATGATCCGTTTACTAAAGGAAAAATACAAATTCATGCTGCAAGCTCCGGAGAAATCGAAAATACTCTCGAAGCAGGAGTACATCCTGACGGCATGGCGTTTAGTCCGAATGGAAAATACCTCGTCGTAGCAAATGAAGGGGAAGCTTATCACTACAATGGTAAAGACTATGAATCACCCGAAGGCAGTATGCCTTTTGTTGATTTTACTAGCGCTACACAAGCTGAAGTTACTCAAATCAAACTAGAGGATTTCAGTGGAGTCGAAGGCATGATGCATAAAAAGCGTGCGCGCAAATTTGAAAGAATTATCACTGGCGGAAATAGTGATGAAGAAATTAAAATATCTATCAAAGATAATTTACCCTCCAACACAGAACCTGAATTTGTAACCTTTTCACCTGATGGTTCCAAAGCTTATATTTCATTACAAGAAAACAATGGGATACTTGTAATTAATACTTCAACTGCAAAAATTGAGGAAGTATTTGGCTTGGGGATAACTGAACATCTAGCAGATCTCGATGACAATGAAAAAGTGAAATTCAACGACACGCTTATAGCTTTACGTGAGCCTGATGGAATTGCTGTCAGCCCGAATGGAAAATATTTACTCACTGCAGATGAGGGAGACACAGATCCTAAAGCCTCCAAAACGCCCGGCAAAAAACCCAAAGGTGGTGGGGACGCACACTTAGTATATTTGATGCAACGAGTGGTGCATTTATCTCGGATACTGCAAATCAATTAGACGAAATAGCGCATGCAGCAGGCTTATATCCTGATGGGCGAAGTGATAGTAAAGGCTCAGAACCTGAGAACGTGGTAAGTTTTATTATACAAGATGTCCTTTATGCAGCTGTAGGACTAGAACGAGCCAACGCAATTGCGCTAGTTTCACTTGAAAACCCATCACAACCTAATGTTATCAGCGTCAATGGAGTAGATCCAAAGACCGGTATAGAAGGGCAATATGCTCCTGAGGGATTAGCCTACTTTAAAAATGACTATAGGCACTTTATTTTCAGTGCCAATGAAAAGAGTGGCACTATGACAGTGATGGAAGTTAAGTCAGCTAGCGAAAAGGTAGCAGCAAATTAATAGCTTAATGCAATTCAACGTGAAACACTTTTTCTAGTAATTTTTGATTCTCAAAAAATACATAAAAGCGATATTCCCCTGGAACAAGTTCGTATTGATTTGCGAACTCAAACGCCATGGTGTGTTGATAATCTAATTTAGAAGTTTCTTGTAGTATTTCTATCTTGTCTACATATTCACCAGTACTAGGGTTAATCATGGTAGGTACATGATAGATTAAATGTAACGTAGGCTCGCCAATGAAACCTGCACGTGACAACCAATAACGCACTCCAAACTTGGTGCCAAGCTTGGCTTTAATTACTGTAGTTTTTTCTAGCTCACCCGTACTGGATACAGATTCATCGCCTTCTTCATGATTTTCAGCACCACGCGAGAAAAGCCCGTATTCAAAATCATAGATCGTTCTTTTCTCATCCGCATAACTACTTTGTGCAAATAATAACATTAGTAGAAATACGTAATTTAATCGTTTCATTTTCTTCATCTCATTCTGAATTTTAGATAAATTGATTCGTGATATTCTTATGCGCTGATACTATTTTATTACAATAACATTACGCAATTGTTAAACACTAAAAATGGCATCTAATCAAAACACTGGATTCAAACGTATCTATAATGCGTTTTATTATTCCATGGCTGGACTCACTTCTGCATGGAAAAATGAGGCTGCGTTTAGACAAGAAGCACTTATCGCTATTATACTAATACCCATTGCATTTTGGCTTGGTCAAAGTACTAGTCAAATTGGATTATTAATACTGTCTATCTTTATTGTACTAATTGTGGAGTTACTTAATTCTGCTGTAGAAGCAGCGATCGATAGAATTAGTGATGAGCGCCATGCGCTATCAAAACAAGCTAAAGATATAGCCTCAGCGGCTGTATTTATCAGCTTGATACTTTTTATAGTAATTTGGGGTTTGGTGATTTACGAACGGTTTTATACTGCATAAACATTATAAATAACCGCTATCAGCTGACTAAGTGCAATACTTATAGTCAGCCATTTCGATTATAATACTAGCACCTATAGCGTACATAATATTAAAAATGGATGAATGTAATTTCAGCCTGGCTGAAAACTATATAAACCGTGAATTGAGCTTGCTCAAATTCAACGCGCGCGTGCTTGAACAAGCGCGGGATCAATCTACACCTCTGCTCGAACGACTAAAATTCCTGTGCATCTCATGCACTAACTTAGATGAATTTTTTGAGATTCGTGTGGGTGGCGTAAAGCAACATATTGAACTTAAAATAGCGCATATCACTGCGGATCAAATTGGTCCAAGAGAATTACTCAATCAAATCCATAATGATGCAACTGCTCTCGTTGCTGAACAATACCGTGTATTCAACGAAGAAATTCAACCAGCACTTGAAGAACACGATATTCATTTTATTGCACGTGAACATTGGACACATGAACAAAGTGCTTGGTTGCGTCAGTATTTTCATGATGAAGTAGAACCTATATTAAGTCCGCTTGGTTTAGATCCTGCACATCCTTTTCCTCGCATCATAAATAAATCGCTTAACTTTATTGTTAAATTGGATGGAGCAGATGCATTTGGGCGTAAAGGAGAATTTGCCGTAGTTCAGGCACCGCGTTCATTGACACGCTTAATTCATTTACCTGACGAATTAAGCCAACATCAAGGTGATAGTTATGTGTTTCTATCATCGGTTATGCATGCATTTGTAAATGAATTATTTGAAGGTTTAACCGTTCTTGGTTGTTATCAATTTAGAGTTACTCGCAACAGTGATTTATTTTTAGATGATGAAGAAATTGATGACTTAATGCGTGCACTAGAAGGCGAGCTTGCTTCGCGTCGTTATGGTGATTCAGTACGCTTAGAAGTTGCGAATAATTGTCCTGATGAATTAGTTTCATATTTATTGCAACAATTTGGGCTTTCCGCCATAGACTTATATAGAGTAAATGGGCCCGTTAATTTAAACCGTCTAAGTCAGACTTATGATTTAGTCGATCGTGCAGATTTAAAATATCCACATTTTAGTGCTGGAATGCCAGATCGTTTCAGCCATGGTGCCGATATTTTCGATCTTATACGCCAAGAAGATGTTTTATTGCATCACCCCTACCAATCCTTTGCTCCTGTGATCAACTTTGTTCGCCAAGCCGCAAAAGATCCCAAAGTTTTAGCCATTAAGCAAACACTTTACCGAACTGGAGCTAAATCTCCGATCGTTGATAATTTAGTGGAGGCTGCTAAAGCTGGCAAAGAAGTCACAGTTGTAATTGAGCTGATGGCGCGTTTTGATGAAGCGGAAAATATTTCACTCGCAAATCGTTTGCAAAAAGCGGGAGCGCATGTTGTTTATGGAATTGTAGGTAAAAAAACTCACGGAAAAATGATTTTAGTGGTTCGTCGCGAGGGAGATCATTTACGTCGCTATGCTCATTTCGGCACTGGCAACTACCATGAAAAAACCGCACGCCTTTACACAGACTATGGCATGTTTACCTCGGATACCGATCTCACTTCCGATGCGCATGAACTGTTCTTGGTACTTACCAGTTTTACTAAAGTACCTTTACTGAAAAATATTTTGCAAGCACCTTTTACATTGTATAAAACACTGATCGAACTGATTGACAAGGAAATCGAAATTGCTCGTCAAGGCCGCAAGGCACGCATCATCGCTAAAGTGAATTCTTTGGTTGAACCACAAATAATAGAAGCATTATACAGAGCCTCTGCAGAGGGCGTGAAAATCCAACTTATTGTGCGCGGCACCTGTTGTCTTCTTCCTGGACTACCAGGGGTCTCTGATAATATAGAAGTGCGCTCAATTGTAGGACGTTTTCTAGAGCACACACGAGTTAGCTATTTTCATAACGATGGTGACCCCAAGGTTTTTTGCTCCAGTGCAGACTGGATGGACCGCAACTTTTTTAGACGTGTCGAAGTTAGCTGGCCAATTAAAAATATATCTAATCGAAAACGTATAATCAATGAACTTGAGATGTATCTTAAAGATAATCGACAAGCATGGATATTACAGGCCGATGGAAATTACTCTGCCCCAGTGTCCTTTGGACAAAGCGCAGTAAGCGCACAGCAAACTTTGCTTAGTGAATATGCACGAGTGAAGTTTTAGTAAAAATTATCGTACTTATAGACGGACTTTAAATTTTAAAATCTTTAAATACGTTTGTTCTTGCTCAAGCTCTGCTCCTGTTAGCGGATGAGCTTCAAGCCACTGAGAATCAAACTGAATATTTAATTCTCCATCATTATCTTTAATCTTTATATTCGGTAATTTCTTAGTTACTCGATCACGATTAATTAATATTGCAATGCGCAAAATTACAATCATGAACATCACCTGTTGATGCCAGCGAGCCGGTAATTTCTCAATCAACTCCAGATTAATTTTGCGTCTATGGTTGCCTACCAAACAGGCAAGTAAGCGTTGTTCATTCCAGGAAAACCCCATTAGGTCACTGTTATCTAAAAGATACGCGCCATGACGATGATATTTAGAATGAGAAATATCCAAACCAATCTCATGCAAATCTGCCGACCAAATTAAAAACTGATAGGCAATTTCATTATCGGCCTTCCAAACATTTGAAACCTTGTCTAATAAATGCAGTGCGGTGGATTTAATTCGTGCTGCATGATCAAAATCAACGTGATATCGGCGCATCAATGAATACACCGTGCGATCACGTGTGTCTTGATGATGAATTCTTCCAGCGAGATCAAATAACAAGCCCTCCCGTAAGCCTCCATCGGATATCATCATTCTCTTAATTTCAAACTCTTCAAAAATGGCTTTCAACACCACAAGGCCGCCAACAAAAACAGGTTTGCGTTCCTTTGATAAAGATTCGAAATTTACCTTATCAAGGTTCCCTGCTTCTTGTAGTTTTGTAATAAGTGCATTGATCCCTTTATAGGTTATTCCTCTCTCGCTAAGTTCAAATTCTCGCATCAGTGATGATATCGCGCGAATTGTGCCTGCAGTCCCCATAACATAATTCCACCCAAGATTTTTTACTGTTGAAACAATTGGCTGTAGTTGGAGTTTTGCTTCAACTAATGCTTTATTAAATTTCTTTTTATCTAATTCGCCACTAGCAAAATATTTTTCGCTTAACACCACACATCCCATTTGCACGCTTTCCATTAATAATGGCTCGCCCTGCTCACCAATAATTACCTCAGTGCTACCCCCGCCTATATCAACTACTAGCCATTTTCCTTCAGGCCCTGTGATGGAATGGATCGTTCCTTGATAAATTAAACGCGCTTCTTCAACACCAGAAATAATTTGTATTGGATGTCCCAAGGCACTTTCGGCGCGTTGTAAAAATTCAGCACTATTTTTTGCCACACGGAGAGTATTAGTGCCTACCACGCGTACAGAATCAGCATGCATGTCTTGCAAACGCTGACCAAAGCGTTGCAAGCACTCAATAGCTCTTTCTTTTGATTCCTTTGATAGCTTCCCGGACGAGTTTAAACCCGCGCCCAATCTCACCATTTCACGAATGCGGTCAATTACTTTTAGCTGTCCATGTTGATCTTGCGCGACCACCATATGAAAACTATTTGAACCTAGATCTACCGCAGCTATTACTGAAGAAGGGTCTGATGATAATTCACCAGGATTAGAAATTGGAGAAGGGACTTCCATATACGCATCTAGCGTAGCAAATGATTTTGCAAGGTAACAATTATTTAAGCACTTTAATTACTTATTTAGGGGGGAGTAATGCTCGGCCATTACCGTAATCGACCACCACGCCAGCGGGGGTAATTTCTTCAACCAATGGACCATTGTTTGCTATACGATCTCCTTCTTTGTATTTATCCATATTGATTAATACAAAACGTCGCGTTGGATTATCGTCAAACACATGCACATTCACTTCATACTGATTCAAGCTAGCGCGCGAACTCTCTGGCAAATCTCGAACATTCGGCACAGAACCTGAACTTACCTGCGCATTAACAGTGTTATTACTTGCTTCATTGCCTTGATCTATGAGTAGTTTTGGCTTATTGATAATTGGTGTTGCATCATCAGCACTTAACTCAGTGGAAGAAAAGGCAACATTTCCCTTAGTTGCAGAACCCGATGCCTTAGCTGATACGCTCGCTTGTTTTGGCTTTGACACAGCTGGATTATTCAGTTGTTTAGATTCATAGAACAGCGGCCGATCCACTTCCGGCGTCTGTAGACTATCGGCCTCCATGGATAGTGGGCGGTCCTCCGCTAGCTCAGGGCTTTGAATTTGCTCTTCTATTGGTGTCTCAGTAATAACTTCCGGAACTGATATTTGTGCTAATGCTTGTTGTTGCGGCTCAGGTTTTACAATGGGCTGAACCTGTTGTAGAGCATTCGTTAATGAGCTTGTAGTAACACTCGCTTGATCTAATTCAGCACTACTCGCTGCTATCTCCATTTCTTTTTCTGCATCCCCCGATAAAGCACGTATAACAAAAAATAAAATTAGGACATTCGCAAGCACTCCAAGTCCAACATACAACCAAATTTTATTTGGGTTGTTTTTTTGCGGCTTTACAGGTGTAACAAATTTTAAATCTGGCTGCTTTTCAAGCTGGCGCTCGTGTTCAGCGCGCGTCAAGGCATCAAGAATCATCGACATGAGTATCTACCTATTACGTTTAGCTTGATTGACGCCACAACAAAGGCGTGGATCGATCATTGACCGCAGAATTAATTTCCATCATGGTTTCGCGACCCGCAACTCCATCTACATTCAGACCACGTATACGTTGAAACTCCATAACTCGCCACTTCAGTGTTGGATCAAAGGAAAGCTTTTTCTTTTCGTTAGTGGAAACGGTCTTGCCTTCGATACGGTCCAGCTGATCGCGCAACCACCCTACATCTTTACCAATAACACCTTCTTTTAAAACATTAGATCCTGCCGGAGGCGCTCTCCACAGTAATAAGTAGTTTCCATACCAAAATGGATCAACAGATTTCATAGTGGTCGTAACGACTTTTCCGCCTATGTTTAAACTTACCTGATTGCCTCGTAAAGCAAGCACAACAACTTGTTTCCTCTTGCCATCAGCATTGATAATTTCTAATACTGCAGGTCGATTATGTCGGCGAATTTCGCCCCAGCCCGCTTTACCAAAGATACAACGCAATTCAGCTGCAGTAGCACGTTCGCATGCCGTTTCACCTTTTAGTTCTGGGTACGAAAGACCCCAGTAGCTAAACAAGGTAGCAAATGCCTTATTGTTGCCCGTGCGCAAACTCGAATCATTAATTAAATTTAAAAACCCCTTATTGCTTTGTTTAACACTGCTCAGCTCTTCAGCAAGGGGTCGCTGTTGTGAGCCTACAGACTCAGCATTGTCTGTACTCGGCATGTTTATCGCAGGTGCGACATTGGCAACCACTTCTTTTGCCATACCTTCATTTTTTTGGACGATTGGTTTGTCTTCAATTATCGCTTGCGAAGCTAATGTCTCGACACTTGTAGTAGCCGGCCCAGCATTAGCATAACTTTCTTGCGATGCGCTCGGTAAAAGCCCCCAAATAGATAACAATAATGCTGCTGTACCTGCAGCAATCGCACCTCCCGCAACCCATTGCATGGGTTGAAATCGCTCGGTTGGTTGCAACACTTCACCTGCGGCTTTGCGTACCAGCTTTCTATCAATTCGATGAACATTCTCTCCATAAGCACCCATCATTGAACGTTCACAAATATTATTGACTAAGCGTGGCACGCCGCCAGAGAGTTGGTGCACCATTCCTACCGCACCATTGGAAAATAATTCGCCCTTAAATCCAACTATTTGTAATCGGTGACGGATATATGCTGCAGTTTCTTCTTTTGACAATGGCGTTAGATGAAAACGCGCAGTGATTCTTTGTGTAAGTTGACGCAACTCAGGCCGCGCTAAAATAGCTTGTAATTCTGGTTGGCCAATTAAAATAATTTGTAAAAGTTTTTGTGTGGCTACTTCAAGATTAGTTAACAAACGAATTTGTTCTAACACCTCAGCACGCAAGTTTTGCGCTTCATCAACTACTAATACCGTGCGCCTTCCTTGTGCATGTTGTTTTAATAAATATAAGTTTAATCGATCGACTAAGTATTTAAGACTGGTAGTTGATCTGCGGTAAGGAATATTTAATTCGTCACAAATTGAAGCGATTAATTCTTTTGAACTTTGGCGAGGATTTAAGATTAACGCAACATTCACGTGTTCAGGCATTTGCTCAAGCACACTGCGACACAACATGGTTTTGCCCGTACCCACTTCACCAGTAAGAAGGATAAAACCTCCCGCTTCATCTGCACCATATAGAAGGTGCGCAAGACCATCACGATGACGTGGCGTTAAATATAAAAAACGCGTGTCCGGTGTGATCTGAAATGGCTTATCAGATATTCCAAAGAATTCTAAATACATACTTTATAGCCTTGTTTAATCAAGCTTTTAATTCGATGCTTCCTAGGTGCAGCGATATGACATTCTGCCAAAAAAATAATGGCTTAGCCGCATTAATTTACGTGTTATACGTTTAATTGTTCTTTAAATTCATACCACGTGTCGGCAACAACTAGATTGCTTTACGCCATTAACTGCAAATTTGACTGAATAAATTGTGCATGATTCAAAAAACCACTACTAAAACATGCATTTAATTTCATTCTACGGCCAACATTAATTACCATGACTAATATGATGGTTTTATATTTTCCACTTTGATGCTTCAATATATTGCTATGAGTAAGTCGAGAAAAAAGTCTATAGAACTTCCACCCAAGCCCACACCACCTGAGCCCTACGAGTGTTGTGAACGAGGCTGTGACCCATGTGTCCATGACTATTACGCCAGATCCTTGGCACGTTGGGAAAAACGCGTTGCAGAGATACAAAAACAACAGCAAAAGAAATCGCAGAGGAAAATGCTCAGAAAATAACCAAATTACCTCTCTCCAACCCTTATTAGATAACTAATTTTTCTCATAGGGAAAAGAGCTTCTAATAGCCAATAGCTCCTTAGTTATATATTATGACCCCCATAATAAAAAAGAATAATCAAAAAACCTTTATTAAGTAACTGCAATCTTTCTCGAAGCTTTCCAATAATTACAAATCAATAGGCCACTCCTACAAGCTGGCTTCTCACTTGTTCATTGCAAAGATCTTGAGATAAAGAATTGAGTAATTTTTTAAGCATATCTACAGAGGAACTATTCGCTATGAAGATTGGTGTACCAAACGAAATTCATGAGAATGAATGTCGCGTTGCGATGACGCCTGAAACGGCTGCGCGCCTACAGAAACTCGGGTACGAGTGCGCAATCGAAGCCGGTGCAGGTGCAAGCGCAAACTTTACTGACCAAGCCTATAAAGATGCCGGCGTCGAAATTATTTCGGATACCAAACAACTTTGGTCTGAGTCAGACATTATCTTGAAAGTGCGCGCACCCGAGCAAAACAATGCTTTAGGCATGCACGAAGCCGATTTACTGGACGAAGGCAGCAACTTAATTAGCTTTATTTGGCCTGCACAAAATGAAGACTTATTAGAAAAACTAAAAAGCCGAAAAGCTACCATCTTGGCGATGGATTCCGTTCCTCGCATATCTCGAGCACAAAAATTTGATGCCCTTTCTTCGATGGCCAATATTGCTGGCTATCGCGCGGTCGTTGAAGCAGCTAATCATTTTGGACGCTTCTTCACTGGTCAAATCACCGCTGCCGGTAAAGTTCCTCCGGCAAAAGTAATGGTGATTGGTGCCGGCGTTGCTGGACTTGCTGCAGTAGGTACAGCAAACAGTCTTGGCGCAATCGTACGTGCTTTTGATACTCGCCCTGAAGTTAAAGAACAAGTTGAAAGTATGGGCGCACAGTTTTTAGAACTTGAATTTGAGCAAGACGAAGAAGGTGGCACCGCAGGCGGTTACGCCAAAACTATGAGTAAGGAATTTATTGACGCAGAAATGGCGTTGTTCCGAGAGCAAGCTAAAGAAGTCGATATCATCATTACGACAGCGCTTATTCCAGGCAAGCCTGCACCGAAACTCATTTTGGCCGACATGGTTGAATTGATGAAAGAAGGTAGCGTAATAGTTGATCTGGCTGCCGAGCAAGGCGGAAACTGTGAGCTAACCGTACCAGGTGAAATTGCAGTTAAACATGGCGTAACGCTTATCGGTTACATGGATTTACCAAGTCGCTTACCAACTCAATCCAGTCAGTTATATGGTTCAAACTTGTGCCACATGCTTACTGACCTTACCCCAGAGAAAGACGGCAACATTAATGTAAACATGGAAGACGATGTGATCCGTGGTACGACGGTGATTAAAGAAGGTGAAATCACCTGGCCACCACCGCCACTTGCTGTTTCAGCAGCTCCTGCAAAAACTGCAGCCGCAGCACCTATTATGCAAGAAGAGAAAAAGTCGAGCGGCATGGGTGTTCCTATTGCGCTTATCTTAGCCGCAGGATTGTTATGGTGGATCGGTAACTCCGCACCGGCAGAATTCATGCAACATTTCACAGTATTTGTACTGTCTTGCTTTATTGGTTACTGGGTAGTGTGGAATGTAAGCCCTGCACTGCATACCCCGCTCATGAGTGTAACCAATGCAATTAGTAGTGTGATTATTGTAGGCGCCTTATTGCAAATAGGAAGTAGCGTTGCACTAATTGTTGGACTGGCCACATTTTCAGTCTTCATAGCATCCATAAATATTGGCGGTGGCTTTGCTGTCACACAGCGGATGTTACAAATGTTCCGCAAAGATGATTAAGGAAGTAATAAAATGACAATGAATCCACAAATGTTAGGTGCAGCTTATTTGGCTGCCGGCGCTCTCTTTATCCTTAGCTTGAACGGTTTAAGTAACCAGGAATCTGCAAGACGCGGAAATCTATTTGGCATTATCGGCATGATCATTGCCATCGGTGCCACTATTCTTAGTGGCAATGTAGGAAACTTTCAGATCCTCTTCCCTGCAATGATTGCTGGAGGAATCATCGGCACCATCGTTGCGATGAAAGTAGAAATGACTTCTATGCCGGAACTGGTTGCAGGCTTTCATAGTTTAGTCGGTCTCGCTGCCGTGTTGGTGGGCTACTCCAGTTATATGGATCCAACCACACATTTGGAAGGTACTGAAAAAATCATTCATGAAGTAGAAGTGTATTTGGGTATCTTTATCGGTGCGATTACGTTTACTGGCTCGATCATCGCCTTTGGAAAGCTCAAAGGTATCATTGGCGGTAAACCTCTAACACTTCCAATGCGACATTGGCTTAATCTTGGAATGTTACTCGCATGCATTTACTTTGGTTACATGTTCTTACAATCTAGCTCTCATGATGCAGGATTAACTCCGCTAATCATTATGGCGATCATTGCTGGCATCATTGGCATTCATCTTGTGATGGCGATTGGTGGTGCAGACATGCCGGTTGTAGTGTCCATGCTGAATAGTTATTCCGGCTGGGCCGCTGCCGCGACTGGTTTCATGTTAGGTAACACTGCACTGATTGTAGTCGGTGCCTTAGTAGGTTCTAGTGGTGCAATCTTGAGTTACATTATGTGCCGCGCGATGAATCGTAGTTTCATCAGCGTAATCTTAGGTGGCTTTGGCACCGGCGGCGGTGCAGCAGCAACAGTAGGTGAAGAAGATGGTGAAGTTACTTCTACTAGCGCTGAAGAAGTTGCCGGACTACTAAAAGATGCGAGTAATGTAATTATCGTTCCAGGTTATGGAATGGCGGTTGCACAAGCACAAACTACGGTAAGTGAAATTACTAAAAAGCTACGTGCGAAAGGCAAAAATGTGCGCTTTGGTATTCACCCAGTAGCAGGTCGCTTACCCGGCCACATGAACGTATTGCTTGCGGAAGCCAAAGTGCCTTATGACATCGTGCTAGAAATGGATGAGCTCAATGACGACTTCCCAGATACCGATGTGTCACTGGTAATTGGTGCAAACGACATCGTTAACCCAAGTGCGCAGACTGACCCAAACAGCCCGATTGCAGGCATGCCGGTACTAGAAGTTTGGAAAGCGAGCTCTTGCATCGTATTAAAACGCAGCATGGCTTCTGGCTATGCCGGTGTAGACAATCCTTTATTCTTAAAGGACAACACGGACATGCTGTTTGGAGATGCTAAAGACAGTATGGATGCGGTATTACAGCATTTAGGTTAATCGCACGATTGTCCTAAAAAGGGGTAACAGGTAACAACCTGTTGCCCCTTTCACTACGTGACTCGATGCACGTACGTGAGCTTCTAACATAACGTTAACTTAGCTCTAACAAATCCATAACATTCTTAGTTTAGACTTATCTTAATATTAATAATTATTAAGATATTATGGCGATTACCTATAAATTAAACGACCACCGAGTAAGCTTTCATTGGGATAACAATAGTGATCTTTGGACCGCTAAAAGTAAGACCTAGGCGGCCTTAACCTTCAAGCTAAGAGCTTTGACTCAATGTTACAAATGCTTAACAAACAACACCCTGAACTCATCCATTCGATTCGAATTTTCTTTCCTGACTCAGTCAAAGCAATTGCAGAAATACACTATCCAAAAGCTTTTAGCACCAGAGCTACTACAAATCCTACTACTGCACTTAGATAATTAAGCCTTCCGTGTAATTGCAAAGTTAGTCAATTCAATTAAAGCATCTCGATACTTATTGCTTGGCAACATCTCAATTTGTTGTCTAGCAATTTGTGCTTGTTTGTTCGCTGATTCTTCAGTATAAGAAATTGCATTTGTAGATTCGATAACTTGCATGATGTCTTGCATGTGCTGCTTGCCACCATTGATGATCGCATCACGTATCATCTTTGCATTAGAACCATTACTATTTTTTAAAGCATAAATTAATGGCAGCGTGGGCTTACCTTCAGCTAAGTCATCGCCAATGTTTTTACCCATGTCCTCAGGCGAAGCTTGATAATCTAATAGATCATCTTTAAGTTGAAACGCTGTACCAATATGTGTGCCGTAGGCTGCACAGGCTTTCTCAATTTCATTGTTTTGCCCTGCCAAGATTGCACCTAGCTGGCATGCTGCTTCAAATAGCTTTGCAGTTTTTGATTGGATCACCATCATGTAACGCTCTTCAGTCGTATCAGGGTCATTACAGTTTAATAACTGCATTACCTCTCCTTCTGCAATCGTATTCGAAGCACGCGCTAAAATTTCCATCACCCGCATTTCACCTACATCCACCATCATTTCAAACGAACGAGAAAATACGAAGTCGCCTACCAACACACTGGATTCATTACCCCAAATAGCATTTGCAGTTTCATGCCCGCGACGCAGGCTTGATTCATCCACCACATCATCATGCAACAGGGTTGCAGTATGGATAAATTCGATAATGGCTGCTACCAGGCAATGCTTTTCTCCTGAATAGTCACAGGCCCGAGCGCATAAAATTGCCAGAATAGGTCTTAAACGCTTTCCACCACTATTTATAATGTAATTAGCCATTTGGCTAATCAGCGCAACATCTGAATGCAGGTACTGTCGAATAGCTGTATTAACTCCATCCATATCCTCTGCAACAAGGCTTTGTACGCTTTTAAAATCCATATTGGTTAGGTTCTAACTCTTCTCTATGTGCCTAGAATAGCTACTTAGGCTGTTTTTTTAGGTATATCATAACTATACATGCCAAATCGGGGCATATTTGATTGACCCATCAGGACCGTATCGCTAAAATTGCGCCTCTTTTCAAACCCCTCATAACGGAGAACTCTAAGGTGTACGCAATTATCGCCACAGGCGGCAAACAATACCGTGTCCAGGAAGGCGACCAAATTAAGGTCGAAAAACTTGCTGGTGATCCTGGCGAGAAAGTTGAGTTTAATCAAGTGCTTTTGCTTGCAGATGGTGAAGACGTAACAATTGGCGCACCCTATGTAGATGGCGGCAAAGTAATGGGCGAAGTGCAAGACCAAGCACGTGCTAAGAAAATTGAAGTCATTAAATTTAAACGTCGCAAACACCATATGAAACGCATGGGCCATCGTCAGTCTTTTACAGAAGTGAAGATTACCGGTATCTCAAAATAGAATTTAGAAGTAGGATTTAATAATGGCACATAAAAAAGCAGGTGGTAGTACTCGTAACGGTCGCGATTCAGAGTCTAAACGACTCGGTATAAAACGCTTCGGTGGTGAAGAAGTGTTAGCAGGCAATATTATCGTTCGTCAACGTGGTACTCAATTTCACCCAGGCGTAAACGTGGGTTGCGGTAAAGATCATACATTGTTCGCTAAAGAAAATGGTCGTGTAGTATTTGAAACTAAAGGCCCGAAAAATAGAAAGTTTGTGCGCATAGAAGCGGTGCATTAATTACTTATTTTAATAAGTTTGCAAAGCCCCGCTTAGTCGGGGCTTTTTTTTGCGTTATAGAACGATACTAATACTATGAAGTTTACCCATGAAATTTGTTGATGAAACCGTAATCCATGTCCAGGCTGGTAACGGTGGTAATGGTGGCCTTAGCTTCCGGCGCGAGAAATATATTCCGCTTGGTGGGCCTGATGGTGGTGATGGTGGTGATGGTGGAAGCATCTATTTAGTTGCCGATGAGAATCAAAATACGCTAGCAGATTTTCGTAACTCACGTTCCTTTAAGGCACAGCGTGGCCAAGATGGTTTGGGCAAAGACCGCACTGGAAAAAAAGGCGAAGATAAATTTATTAAAATTCCATTAGGTACGATCGTAAAAGACGCGCAAACAAAAGAAATCATTGGTGATCTAACCAAACATGATCAGCAATTATTAGTTGCCAAGGGTGGCTCGCATGGCTTAGGTAATGCGCGGTTTAAAACTTCTACTAATCGTGCTCCACGCAAAACCACTCCAGGCGAACAAGGTGATGTGCGTGACTTACACATGGAGCTTAAACTACTTGCCGACGTTGGTTTGCTAGGTTTACCGAGTGTTGGAAAGTCTTCTTTAATACGAACTTTATCTTCGGCCACGCCTAAGGTGGCGGAATATCATTT
Organism: uncultured Thiotrichales bacterium; assembly: GCA_964468615.1. Classification (GTDB taxonomy): domain Bacteria; phylum Pseudomonadota; class Gammaproteobacteria; order UBA4575; family UBA4575; genus JABDMD01. Next base: position 18,563 of record CAYXVH010000085.1, read on the forward strand.
TACAACTTTGTACCCAAGTTTAGGCGTGGTGTATATCGCACCGCACAAGAGTTTTGTGATTGCAGATATTCCAGGCTTAATTGAAGGCGCTGCAGAAGGCGCAGGTTTAGGAATACAGTTTCTTAAGCACTTAACACGTACAAGATTACTATTACATATGATCGAATTAGCACCCGCTGAATATGAAAAAGATGTAAGCAAAGACTATTTCTCTATATTGAATGAAATAAAAAAATATAGTGATGAGCACGGCAATGAACTAGGCAGCAAAGATCGATGGTTAGTTTTTACTAAAACCGACCTGCTTCCTGAAGATATTTGTAAAGCTACTATTGATAAATGCATAAACGAATTAAACTGGGAAGGCCCAGTGTTTTCAGTGTCCTCTATCAATAAATCTGGGACTGAAGAATTATGCAATAACATTTATCGCTATTTAAATGAGTCAGACAGTGAGCCTTTAAATGAGCAAGAAAATAGATAATAAGCGACAAAAAGTTAGCGAAGGTAAGCGTTGGGTAGTTAAGGTCGGAAGTTCTTCGGTAACAAAAAATGGCCGCGGCTTAAACATGGATGCTATTGCTAATCTTGCCTCACAGCTTGCTAGCTTAGTAAACTCAGGCAAAGAAGTTATCCTAGTTTCTTCTGGCGCCATAGCAGAAGGCATGAACCGCTTAGCTTGGGACAAAAGACCTCATGCAGTGTATGAATTACAAGCTGCTGCAGCAGTAGGTCAAATGGGTTTAATACAAGCCTATGAATCATGCTTACAAAAACATGCCCTGCACAGCGCGCAAGTCTTGCTTACCCATGAAGATTTACAAGATCGTAAACGCTACTTAAATGCGCGCACGACGTTACGTAAACTATTGTCATTAAAAGTGATTCCAGTAGTAAATGAAAATGATACGGTAGCAACAGACGAAATTAAATTTGGTGACAACGACACCCTGGCAGCATTAGTAAGTAATCTTGTTGAAGCCGATGCGTTGATTATCTTGACCGATCAACAAGGAGTATATGAAGTTCCTCCCCAAAATAATTCAAATAAGCAAACTTGCGAGAATAAACTTATCGATGAGCTTTCAGCGAATGATTCATTGTTAGATAGGATAGCCGGCCCAAGCGCCGGTGAACTCGGACGCGGAGGAATGCTAACCAAGGTATCTGCTGCTCGGCTTGCAGCCCGTGCAGGTGCAACTACAGTGATTGCACCTAGCAAAGTTGAAAATATATTATTAGAAATTGCTGCCGGTGAGCAGCACGGTACATTGCTATACCCAGATAACGAACCTCTGGTAGCACGTAAACAATGGATTGCTAACCAACTCTATACTAATGGCGAACTCGTATTAGATGATGGCGCCTGCCGAGTTATTTGCAAAGATGGAAAAAGCTTATTATCCATTGGCGTTCAAAACGTCAAAGGTAGCTTTGAAAGAGGCGAAGTTGTGAGATGTCTAAATAGTTTAGGTGAAGAAATAGCGCGTGGACTCGTAAATTACAATGCGAAGGAAGCGAGCCAGCTGAAGGGTAAAGCGAGTTCTGAAATTGAATCTACGCTAGGTTATGTTGAAGAACCTGAGTTGATCCACCGGGATAATCTTGTCGTACTGTAAAGAGAAAAAGCTCCCACAGCGAGCTGTTACATAGATTTGATACGAGCGTTCAGACGGCTCTTATGACGTGCAGCTTTATTGGCATGAATCAATTTTTTGCTAACGGATGCATCAATCACTGGCACAGCATTTTTATAGGCATCAGCTGCAGCACTCTTATCACCTGCATCAATCAATTTGACTACGGCTTTGATCTTGGTGCGTAAATGAGAACGTTGTCCAGCATTATGTAAGCGGTTTTTAATCGCTTGGCGAGCACGTTTTTTTGCTGATTGTATATTAGCCAAAATTGATCCTATTACTTGTTATTTATAGCTCAAATTCTGGGCTATAGTTCTTCTGTTCGGGTCGCGTACTATGGTAGTAAGATAAAAAAATGTCAACCTCAAGCCCGTTCATTTCCGCCAAATAACCCCATAAACACCTTATAATTACCCACAAATGGCTGAACATCGCGCCCTATTCAAGTCTACGGCTGTCATCAGCGCTATGACATTTATCTCCAGGATCTTCGGCTACATCCGAGATGCCGTGATTTTCATCTTTTTGGGCGCCACAGGTAGCACGGATGCCTTTTTTGTAGCCTTTCGCATCCCCAACTTCCTACGTCGGCTCTTCGCAGAGGGAGCCTTCTCTCAAGCCTTTGTGCCAGTGTTGTCCGAGTATAAAGAGAAGCATTCTAACGAGGAGCTAAAAGTCCTGATCAATCACACTGCAGGAAAATTGGCTTTAATCTTATTAATAGTAAGCATTCTCGGTGTAATTCTTGCACCTATACTTATATACATATTTGGTACTGGCTTTGCACTTGATAAAGACCCACAGCGATTCAATCTTGCTTCGCAAATGCTGAGAATTACATTTCCTTATATATTTTTTATTTCGCTGACCGCATTGTCTTCCAGTATCTTAAATACGTTTAATAAATTTGCTGTACCTGCCTTTACACCGACGTTTTTAAACCTTTCATTAATCGCAGCTGCTTTATGGTTAGCACCGAAACTAGACGAACCCGTTATTGCTTTAGCTTGGGGTGTGTTAATTGCTGGCATAGCACAGTTGTTATTCCAAATACCATTTTTATGGAAATTAGGCTTACTACCAAAGTTTTCATTAAATGGGGCATCTAATGGGGTTAAAAAAATAGGCCGACTTATGTTGCCCGCTATCTTTGGTTCATCAGTGGTACAAATAAATTTAATTATTAATACAATGATTGCATCATTTTTAGTTGCCGGAAGCATTAGTTGGTTATACATATCTGACCGTTTTGTCGAACTGCCGCTGGCACTTTTTGGTGTCGCCACCGCTACTATCATTCTGCCGAGACTATCAAAACAATACGTTAATCAATCCACCACAGGTTTCAATCAAACACTTGAGTGGGCTTTAAAGCTCTCAATCTTTATTGCGCTGC
>CAYXVH010000086.1:0-7192 GCA_964468615.1 uncultured Thiotrichales bacterium
GGAAGACTTGGAGAAGATTGCTGCAGAGAACATTCATGAACTACTTCGTGCATGGGAACTGAAGCATCGTACTCTTGCCTCTGAGGCCGTCTTGCAACACACATTATTCCGTAAGGAAACCCGTTGGCCTGGTTACTACTACCGTGGTGACTTGATGAAAGTGGATGACGCTAACTGGCACGTACTAACCGTTTCTCGCCGTGATCCAGAAACCGGTGAGTACACCATGGAAAAAGCACCTTGCTATCACCTAGTTGGTGATGAAGAGAAAAAGGCTGCTGCTGCATAATAAGTCATGAGGATAAGGGGTCACCAATCTTGGCGATCCCTTACATTTCAGCGATTTAACTAAAAAAGACCAACAGTTATGCTGTTGGTCTTTTTTAGTTAAAGCTCAATCAAAATTGTAATCACACACACCGTAGATTTTTAATGAACATTATTGAAAAAACAGACGACGAAATCCTGGAAATTGCGCATCCGATGTGGGACGACCTCATCAAGCATTCCAACGCAGGCGAATATGGCAAATTTATACGTAAGTTTTCCTATGATTTGCTGCTTGGCCTAAATGAAGTTGAAGTCGGCAAACAGTTTGCCAAAAGTGATTTGACAAGAAACTTAAATACAGAGTATGACTATCTTGGCCTTATTCGTCGCGGTGAGCATGTGACGGTTTTATATCGCGTAACCAGTAGCAAGAAAGAAGGCGAATGGCTTGGGCGTCTCGTACTGGGCTACGAGAAAGGCGAAATAAAAATTTTCGGTGCATCTGTCTTCTGATTAATTTAACTGAAGATACTTTATTTCTTCTGCGAAAAACGGCATGGAAATATGAACATGAATGAAATTATTAAAGAAGTTGTCAAAGACGGAAAGTATGTTGAATTGATATACAAAGTCATCGACTCTAAATCAGAGGCTATTCTAACGAGGGTCGAGTTCCCCATTGGCTACATTCATGGTGTTACTGAAGCCCTCGCGCCACAAGTGACTGCAGAACTGGAAGGCAAAGTGGTCGGAGATGTGATTGACGTACCTATCGACTGCAATAAGTTGTATGGCCCGAGAGATGAATCTTTAGTTTTTACTGACCATATTGATAACGTCCCTGAAGAGTATCGTGAAGTAGGTATGTCGATACTGATGGAAAACGAACAGGGCAACACTAAAAGTTTTCTTGTTACTCGAGTCGACGAAAAGTCGCTTACCATCGATGGTAATAATCCACTCTGTGAACGAGAGGTTATTTTTAAACTTGAGATTCTAGCGGTGCGCGATGCGACAGATGAAGAAATTGAAGTGGGTGGCCCTATTGATGCTGAACCTGATATCAGTGAGATCGTAGGATCGAATCAAAAAGTACAACCGATTAATTAGTTTCTCATAAGTTAGTAATGTTGATCTGACGGAGAAACACTTTGCCCCAAAACCTGTATGCCGAAACTCTGTTAACCCCAGGCCTTGGGGTGCCGATGGTATGGCGGTTTCAGAATAAAGCGCAGCATCTCATTGATCTTCTTGATAGCGATTCACCGGTATGTGGCGCTCTTTCTCAAGCAATTGATCGTTATGGTGATACTTTCTTTGAGTTAGCGGCCAACAAAGAATCACTGATTGAGTGGGCTAATTCCCAAGCTACCTTGCAAGATACTGCTGATGTTCGTGAATTGCGGCTTGGTGGTGCACATGTATTCCAACAAGCCATTGAGCTGTTCCAGGGAATGCAAATGATGGTCGAAAAAGAAGACGATCCTATAAAGTGGTCTGCTGTTCAACACAATATTGGTGATGTGATGGGCTTCATCGGGCAACGGAGTGGTAGCTCACATTTTCTTGAGCAAGCGGCTATGTCCTATGAACAGGCACTGGAAGCTCGTACTTTTGAAGAGACTCCATTCGAGTGGGCCAGTACTCAATTTAGCCTCGGGGTGGTTATGCAAACACTTGGTCAACTTGAGGATGATCTCAATATCTTAAAGCAGGCGGGTGAAACCTATAAACAAGCTTCTACTGCCTTGAAGAGAGATGAACACCCAGATGATTGGGCCGCTGCGTTGTGTAGTGTTGGTAACGTGCTGTGTTTACTGGGCATGCATCGCAGAGGGCCACGCACCTTGGAGCAAGCGGTTGTTGTAATGCGCAATGCCATGGCTGAGCGCACGCCCGATAAATCAGCCTATGGATGGGCCATTACGCAAAATAACCTGGCCGCTGCATTACAGGCATTGGGAACACATGAAGAAGACATTCCATCACTTGAGGAGTCTATTCCCATTTATGATGCAACTTTAAAGGCATTACCGAAAGATGAAGTGCCTATGATGTGGGCAATGGTCTCCGCGAATCGTGCTTCTGCAATGCATGCACTTGCAGCAGAGTCTGATTATGTCGACATGGCATTAATGGCAGCATCCGAATTTAATAAGGTGGCTGAATTGTTTGCCAGTGCAGAATTGACTCGTTATCAGCGATTGGCTGAAGAACGAAGAGATCAATCTAAAGAGTTAGTGAAATTACTTGAGGTGTAATGTGCATACGATTGCCCCTTTGCAAGTAAAGTGTGTGCAAGTAATGTAATAGACCAGACCCCATAACCCAATATCAGATCAGCGGGAACGCTGTATCATTCGCAGCTGGAAACGAGAGGATATTCTTCATGCCACAATACATCTTCACTTACCTTGGAGGTAATCACCCTGACAACCCTGAAGAGGGTAAAAAGCATTTTGAACAATATCAGGGATGGTTATCCGCTTTGGGTGATGCGGTTGTAAGTCCTGCCATTCCTTTTAAGGATACGCATACAGTGCATCCTGATGGCACGACTGAGCAAGGAACTACCACGCTTATTTCGGGCATGAGCATCCTGAAGTTTGAATCGATGCAGGCCGCGCTTGAGGCAGCGAAATCTTGTCCGTTCTTGGAGATTAACGGCACACTCGAAGTTTCTGAAATGATAGAAATGTCTAAGACTGCTAATTAAGACAAAAGCAGATAAAACTCATTCACGATGACGCACAAGTTAATTCAAAAACATATTTTGTATGGTAGGCGAGAGTTCGAGTTACGAGACGATATTGTTAAAATCAAAATCAGTAGTCTGCTGGATGAAAATAAAGATTTTGAAGTTGAATTAGCTATGATCAACCCTGAGCCCATTATCAGTAAGTCGCGACTAGAATTCCATAGCCGTGTGAAGTGTAGACCGCTACTTTCCCTGTATTTAAATAAACCGAATAAAAAAGAATTTGATTCATTTGTTGATGCCATCAAAGAAAAGGCCAAGAATGAATTCAATGCTTTTGCTGGAATTAAAACCAGCTAAGGGATACGCATGAGCTCCAAACTAATACAAAAGCATTTTCTCAAAGGCACAACTGAATACGAGATTTTTGACGATCACGTTGCTGTGCGAGCTAAATCAAAATTTAGTCAGGAAGATGGTGAAACGCTTACAGTTACCTTGGCGGTGCTCAATCCTGAGCCTGTCATCACTCGTTCACACCTGGAATTCCTTAGCCGCGTGAATGGAGAAGCATTGTTATCTTTGGCGTTATCGCGACCAAACGTGACTGAATTTAACGACTTTGTGAACACACTTAAGCAAAAGGCGCTGGCAGAATACAATGATATTGCCGGGATTAGTGTTGCAGCTAAACCCGTTACACTTAATGGCAATTTATATGAAGAACCACCCGAGTTTGATGAGCGTACCCCCGCAGATATCAGCAAAGTCAAGACCGTCAGCGTTGAAGGAATCGAGAATGCGATTAATATGCTGGAAACGTATGTAAACAATGAAGAAATCCAACCCCTGTTAACTGCCTTAGATTCACTCAAGCTGGCCCCGCAAGATCACTCGAAGTTGGTTGAGGTCGCGACTGTCTTTAATGAGCTCGGATCAAGCCAGGGTGCAGTTTTAACCTACGCGCCCTATATCAGTATCATGCTGTCGGATGATCCATTTGGGTGAGGGTAAATCAAGGTGCACTTAAAGCCTAATGATGATGTGGTTTAACTATTAAGCGATACACTATTCTAAATTATTCTAAATTTAGGCAGATAATCCCTGGAAGATCTTATTTTATACCGGGAACACTCATTGAGTGATAGCTGGTTATAGTTATTTTTTTACTATACATAAAGAGAAAATTACCATCCTGAAGCGCTATTTTGCTACAATTTTCCAATCGAACTATTTAAATTTTTTCAAGCAAAGGTGATTTATGAGTGAGCAAAAAAATACCAGACCCAAGGTTCCAGAAGGCGAGGCTCGTTATTTCAAAACACGTCAGATGGAAGCCAATGAAAAGGGTTTCGTTGGGTATGAAACTATCTGGGAATCGTTCCAGAAAGAAGCAGAATATAAAACGCCAAAACAACCATAAACTTTTACATGGCCGTGGTTTTGAAATGATGGAATTCCTACAAAGAAGATCTTGAACGCATTGCGGCAGAAGATCTTCATCGATTACAACGCACCTGGGAATTAAAACATCGTTTCCTAGTTGACTAAAATTAGTCTGACGAATACAAATAAAAAGGCCCTCTTTTAAGAGGGCCTTTTTTGTCATTAGATATACACTCTATAAAAATTAGCCAATTGTGATGGCTTGGTCTGTTACAGATTTAACGTTATAGTCAATCACAAACACGTAACGAAATTCCTTGAGATTTATGCAACAAGCCTTGGCCAAAGAAGAAAATCACCCCTTAGCTGGAACCAAAATGACTGGTTCCGACATCATTATGCAAGTACTTGCACAAGAAGGTACTGACGTAATCTTTGGTTATAGTGGTGGTGCTATTCTGCCGACTTATGATGCGGTGTTTCGCTTTAATGCTGAAACCAATGAATCCATGCCGTTAATTGTTCCTGCTAATGAGCAAGGTGCAGGTTTTATGGCCTCAGGATATGCGCGTGCTAGCGGTAAAGTCGGTGTAGTAATGGTGACCTCAGGTCCTGGTGCTACCAATACTGTCACTCCAGTTCGTGATTGCATGGCAGATTCAACACCAATAGTTGTGATCTGTGGACAAGTACCTACACCTGCGATCGGCAGTGATGGTTTCCAAGAGGCACCGATAGCCAACATTATGGGCGCGGTTGCTAAACATATTTTCTTGATTACTGACCCAACAAAATTAGAATCGACTATACGTACCGCATTTGAAATTGCACGTACCGGTCGGCCTGGTCCAGTGGTGATTGATATTCCTAAAGACGTGCAAAATTGGGAAGGTGTGTTTCAAGGTAAGGGTCAGTTACCTATTCGCGGTTACCGTGAACGTATTGAAGAAGTTGCAGAAAATTTGTTAACCGATGAAGACTGTGAATCATTTTACGCAGCTTTTGAGAAATCAAAACGACCTCTTATCTATGCGGGCGGTGGCGTTATTAATGCAAATGCACATGCAGAGGTACGTAAGTTTGCAGATAAATTCGGCATACCCGTAGTTACCACTTTAATGGGAATTGGTGCATGTGATACCACACAGCCGCACTCATTACATATGCTAGGTATGCATGGCACAGCATTTGCAAACTATGCGGTAGACGATTGTGATTTTTTAATTGCAATTGGTGCGCGCTTTGATGATCGGGTTGCTGCCGTTCCGCCTAAGTTTGCTCCTAATGCAAAATTTATTGCACATTTTGATATTGATCCTTCAGAAATACATAAAGTAAAAACGGTTGATTGGCACCATGTTGGCTTGTTACCTCAAGCCATGAATAAGTTATTAGATTACGGAGTAAATAAAGCAAAAATTTCTAATGACTTTTCTGATTGGCATGCGCATGTAGTTGAGCTTAAGAGCACGTATGCGATGAACTACGATAAACAAAGTGAACAGATTCAACCCTATGCTGTAATTGAAGAGTTGAATAAGCATGCCAAAGGCGAAGCCGTTATTAGTACCGGTGTTGGTCAACATCAAATGTGGGCGGCACAATATTTTGACTTTAGGTCTCCTAGGCTATGGCTTACATCAGGAAGTATGGGAACCATGGGCTTTGGTTTGCCCGCCGCTATCGGTGCTCAATTTGCGAAACCAGATCGGGTGGTAATCGATATTGATGGCGATGCAAGCATACGCATGAATCTAGGCGAATTGGAAACGGTTACTACTTATAAATTGCCTATTAAAGTGGTCGTGCTTAATAATCTAGGTGACGGCATGGTAAAGCAGTGGCAAAAGTTGTTTTTCAAAGGTCGCTTATCTGCCAGTGACAAATCACTACACAAAAAAGATTTTATTAAAGCTGCCGAAGCGGATGGTTATAAGTATGCCGTGCGTTTAGAGAATAAAGCAGAATTATTAAAAGTGATTAAAGAGTTTATGGAATTTGATGGACCTGCATTTTTAGAGGTGATGATTGATCCCGATGCGGGTGTGTATCCTATGGTTGGCCCTGGTATGACGTTCGATCAAATGATCACCGGTGATCATATTCCTTCGCGCAATGCAAAAGTGGATGCTAAGACAGATGTCGATTCTTCTGAGATGTTTTAGTGCGGCTAACGGTTAACAGCTAGCCACTGGTGCTAGTGTTTCTTTTGAAAAGCAATCTTATCCAAGACTGCTAATAACAACGCAGATACTACAAACGCCATATGAATAATGGTGTACCACATCAACTTATCGTTATCGATGGTTTCAGCTTTCATGAAGATGCGTAATAAATGTATTGAAGAAATTGCTACGATGGACGCAGCTACTTTTAGTTTCAAGGTATTTGCGTCTAGCTTCCCTAGCCAATCAAGCTTGTCTGTGTCCTGGTCAAGATCAATTTTAGAAACAAAGCTTTCATAGCTACTGAACATTACCATTACAATTAAGCTGCCTACTAAAGACATATCAATCAGTGTTAGTACTGTCAATATTAGATCAGACTCTTGCATGCTAAAAACATGCTCAAAGATATGAATTAATTCTTGAAAGAATTTAATTCCCAAAGCGAAAACCGCTAGTGATAAGCCAACATAAATTGGAGCGAGTAGCCACCGGCTTGCATACATGGTTTTTTCTACAAGTAACTCTAGTGATTTCATTTTTTTGGATATAACCTTATTTGTGAATTTTTATTGAATGATGATTCCGGAGACGTAAGTAATAAACAAAATACTAATTAAGATATGTAATTACAATAACAAATAACAGTTAATTAGAATCAAAAATAAAGCCA
>CAYXVH010000087.1:0-6082 GCA_964468615.1 uncultured Thiotrichales bacterium
ATCTGTTCTCTCTTGAGCCCAAATATCATTATTTCAGGATGTGAAAATGATTCTTCAAGACCAATAGTGTATGAGAAGTCGGGTTTCTCTCCGTCTTTATCAAACACGAATTGATATTGCCATCCATGCTTCTTTATATTATTTTCTATGCTCATTTATCCGTATAACGTTTGAGTTAACTTGACGGCGCGTCTTTTGCGCCGGTCAAGTTGGACGATTTGATACTCATTGAGCCGTCTCCCCCAGTTTAGCCCTGAGCTAAACTGGAAGGCGTCAAAACCAAACAGGAGAAAGCTCAATGAACTTCTACAATAACATACACCCAAACTACTGTGGAATCGATTTACACGCAAGATCGCTATACGTCTGTATCATCGATCAGGATGGCAAAACTTGTGTCCATAAGGAAGTACCTGCAGACCCAGATAAACTTCGAGCATTACTAGAACCCTATATCGGCAATATCGTTGTTGGTGTCGAATGCATGCACTGCTGGTACTGGGTAGCTGATTTTTGTGAAGAAGCAGGCATTGATTTTATTCTAGGCCATGCCCTGTACATGAAAGCCATCCATGGCGGTAAAGCTAAAAATGACCGCATCGACTCTTATAAAATAGCCAACCTGATACGAGGTGGCAATTTCCCACTGGCTTATGTGTATCCTAAAGCTATGCGTGCTACGCGTGATTTACTGCGCCGGCGTATGAAGATCGTTAGACATGGTGCTGATTTAAAGGCCCATGTCGCCAATACCACCAGCCAGTACAACCTGCCACCTAATAAAGTGAACCTGAAAAATATCGATGCTCGAGAGAAACTTAGAAGCACTTTTTCAGAACAAGCTGTTCAGAAAAACATAGATTTAGACATGGCATTACTGGATTGCTATGCCAGTGAACTCAGTAAAATAGAGTGGTATATACAGCAACAGGCCAAACAACATAAGCCCAACCACTTTCATCTTTTAAAAAGTGTCTGGGGCATAGGGCCTATTCTGGCACTCACCATCATCTATGAAATCGGCGATATCGATCGCTTCGAGTCGGTGCAGAAGTTTGCCTCCTACGCCAGGCTGGTGAAATGCAAAGCCGAGTCGGCAGGCAAGACCTACGGCACACAAGGTAATAAGATTGGTAACGCTCATCTGAAGTGGGCTTTCTCTGAGGCAGCAGTCCTGTATCTGCGTGGCAATAAAAAAGCCCAGAACTATTTACTTAAACTGCAAAAACGTATGAGCAAAGCCAAAGCCCTTTCAACTTTGGCACACAAGCTGGGGCGGTGCGTTTACTTCATGCTGAAAAACGAGACGGTATTCGATGAAAAACGATTTTTAAAAAGTTAGTCACGCAATGGGGTGAGCTGAACGCCTAACTGGACAACACGGTTGAATGTGTTTAAAACTCGATGCCACCGCTTGGCCATTAGCCATGTCTACTATCGGTTTTTACATCATAGAACCTGAGCCAGTCGCTTTGATTAGACACCCCATTGGCGTGCATTAATGCAATGAACAAAGTCGTTTACACCTGAACTGAGCCTTAAACTAACTGGGTAGGCAATGCTTGCGTAAACCCGCCTCTTTGAATAGCGCCAGCACCAGGTTAACCGATGAATGTCTAGTGATCCTGTTACGTTAATGGACTAACCAGATGACAGGCAGCGGTGAGACCGCAGTAAGAAATCCTCTATATGTGTTTGCTGTAAGCGACTGACTTAACAGCTGCCATGACAGATGAAGTAGTCGATTTTGCTCATTGATTATTTTTTGGTTATCTAATTAACCGAAAAAAACAACTAATGCCTATTGACAGTGTTACGGCTCATATGTGTTATGCGCCATTTTCAGATGCCTCCAGAAACGCCCAAAAAACAATCTCATAAACCTCGCCGAACATCTGTGGATCTCCAGCACCAACACCTTCCACTTCCATTACTTCCTCCGAAAATTGGCGTGGGTTTTTCGGTGGATCATTAATTATACGTTCTTGTTCATTGGGCGGCAGACAGTAGCCTAAAGTCACACAAAGGTCGTCAAGGAGATGGCCGACCGCCTTTTTGGAAAGCTGAAGTGGGTTCTCCTCGAAACGCTTCCCCAAGCTTTTCGATGTGTTCTTGTTTCGCTGCTCTCTGCTAATTTCAATCACCTCTTTGGCGCATAACGTTTTGCTAAGGGGCGCGGAGCCGGTAGGCGAAGCGTCCCAGTGAGCGATAGCGAACGCCTTGAGCTGATTGTTAGATGATGTTGTCTAATCATTCTTCGGATGTAAAAATATTTTCAACAAATTTCCACACCTCACCAATGTACTCAATGGAGCGGTCTGGTGAAATAAAAGCAAAAACAATAAAGGCAAGTGTAAAACTTATTATGTAATCGATTTGTAAAAGCACACTCCCCCATGAGAACATGAATATAAGTGCCCAGATGATCAGCGCTGTAATAAATGCCGCACAAGCCATTATTAGTGAAGCCGACACTCTGTCACCAATTGTTACGTCATTCTTAGACATATTTGCCATCTAACGTTTGAGCTGTGCTGCCGGAGTGAAGCGGAGCGTAACGACGGTCAGTACAAGCGCGTTGTTAGGCGTTATATAGCTTGATATAGAATCAATGTAAATCATATTCTTTCGAAATTACATCGTATTTATGACTTATGTAATTAGCAGTTTTCATGTTATTGTTTTTCTTTGCTATACGTAAAAACTTATGTACATCAGTTTTGTAACTTTCTTTCGTTATACTAATCAATCTCGCATAGCTAGAATCCTTAGACAGAATACGCATAGTGGTAATAAATTGATCCTCTACCTCGTCGTATTCGTGTTTTAAGTCGTGTATGTATTTGTCAATGAAATACTTTTCATCATTATCAATAGCCAGGTCTTGAAAATAAACCCAACATCGTGATGCGAGTTCGGGCTGTTCTTTATCGATGCGAGTAAATAATGCTATTGTTTTATGCTCTTCAGACAGGTACCTATTAATTGACTCTAATTCACTAAACAAATCACATGTTTTGACACCGTTAAGAATTGAATTGGTATTATCATCTCTTATTTGCTTCAAGGCATCGATGGCTGGAGGGTATTTTTTACCAAAGTCTATCCAATAGCCTAACCCAAACGATAACCTTGAAGCGTTAATGGTGAGGCCCTGGTCAACAGCATGATTGTGGAACCAAATAAACCTTTCCAAGGCTTCCTCATACTCACCCATATTGATTAGAGCGAACGTTTCATCCATGTATTCCTCATATTCGCCAGCATGGCTAAGTTGATAAATCAGGAGTAGAAGAATGATTCCATATATTTTCATGTCATTTGCCTAACGCTTGAATTAAGAGGCGCTGCGCGTTTTCTGCGCAGCGTCCTGCCCACGTCTTTTGTGGGCTAACTTAAATGATTTGTTATATGCCATATATAATAACTCACCAAAATTCCAAGAGTTAATGCGAATAAAAACCAGAATACACGGTGCGATTTTGTATCTGGTTTAATATATGAATTATCGTCTGTATCTATCTCAGAATTATAGAACGCTTCTAGCGTACTACGTGCTTTAGGATATTCGTCATTATTGTGTACCCAGACGCTTAATACCTCCCTGAATGCTGGATTATTTATATCGCTACTATTTTTGCCTTGAATAGACCCTTTAATTCCTGCTCTGAGCAATACAGCAAGGATAAGATTTGCTCGCGCTATGTCATCAGTTTTATAGATCAGCTTCATTTGCGAATGGCATATAACAGTTGAATTAACGAGACCCCGTGTCTCGTTATACATTTTTATACATAGAATTATTTCTGTATATATTGTGTTTCATGTTTGTTATTAATACGTGAGTGTATTGTATAAAAAAGATTGATAATGCCAAATGGTATCGGGACTATGAATAGAAATATGAGTATAGATATTGGCCCAAATAGTTCCATTATGTATATTGTGTATGGAACTGAGTAATATAGGTTTATTAGTAATGCGATAACAGTGAAAACACTTAGATATGGATATTCTTTAAGTTTCTTTCTCTCAACTACTGTCGCAATAATTGTGGCAATCAAAAATACGATAAACATTGGAACGAATATTATTATTTCAGCTCCATGCGAATATGCTGGCGTGCAAATTAAGAGCGCCGTGGTTATTAGCAATGTAAATTTATAAATCACTTCTATGTATAACAGTTGAATTAACGAGACCCCGTGTCTCGTTATACATTTTTAGGTGTTTGCAGCGATGACCAAAGCAACAACACAGAGCAACATATAAATGAAACAATAAAACCGTATCCCCAGCCCTCGATTATATGAGGCCAGAAATCAATTGTTATTTTTGATGTACTAATAAATGCCTCAATGCGACCAACATCCTGTCCTTCACGAGCAAGAAACTCCATGTAGGTAGTGGATGAGATATAAAAAGTATATATGCCATTTACTAAAGCACATACAAGTATAGCTTTGATTGTATTTATAGCATTAAACATATATGACACCTAACGTCCGAAATAAGTGGCGGAGCGTTTTTTGCGGAGTCCAAGCCAGCGCCTTTTGCTGGCGAACTTTATTGACTTGTTAGAGTGCATTATTTACCACCCAATTTTGCTTTACGTTCTTTTGTAAATTCCCACCACTTTTTAGGAGGGCCACCCTTCATATAGTTTACAGCTGAAATAAATATATCTATAACGCATGGATCTTGTCTCTGCTGTGTAAGATTGCAAAGTTCGTTATACATTAGATATGGATCTTTGTTTATTAATTCAATTGGTTCTTTCAATCCTATAAGAATAAAATCCTTTTCAATGGCTTTGCCAACATTTGGTATATCTTGAAAATATATAATTTCATTCCGTATCATATCTTTTGCTTTTGCACTCTAACGCCCGGCTTCACCGGATCGCGCAGCGTAGCGGAGCGATTCCGTGTGCAGGCCATTGTTATGTGGTTATTTATGACGAACCATACATTTCAAAGATTTCCTTCTCGGTCATATTAGTTGTTTTATTTGAGAAACTGTAAAACGAGGGTTTTTTATCAATAAATACCTGGCTTTCGAAAACAAAATGTTTTTGGTCATCAAAAAGACCGACAGCGACCATGTGTTGCCTAGTTTCTTTTAAGCGATAAAACAAATGGCTACCGCATTTTTTACAAAAGCCTCGTTCAGCCCAGCTTGAAGAATCATATACTGTGATATTTTCTTCTCCTTCGAATGAAATATCAGTCCCGCAATCGATTTCCATGAACGGCCCGCCGCCCCATTTTCGACACATCCCGCAATGGCATGCGCCTACTTTATTGCTAGGGTTAATTGCTGTAATACGCACAGCGCCACATAGGCAGCTTCCAATTCGCTTCGTTGCTTCTCTCATATTACTCTCCCAAGTATTGTAGTTGGAATCTCCACATAACGCCTGAATTAAGTGGCGTTGCGCGTCTTTTGCGCAGCGTCCAGCCCACGCTTTTTGTGGGCAAACTTGAATGACTTGTTAGCCATTTTCTTTAATTATGGTTACTGTGCAATATCCCTTAGTTTCTTTGCGCTCAGAGGGTATGTGTATCTTGCCGGTCAACTGATATTTTACGTTTTTTTCAAAGAACATGTTAATTCTAGGCGTGCTTGCATAATTGCTACCTTGGTATTTGTAACCGCATGTAATATCTAGCAAGTGCTCTCCTGGTGCTATGTGTTCGATTTGTGATCTTGTTTTGTAATTTACGTTTTTTGTATTGTCACCATCTATTGCGGTAACATGAGCAAAATACTCACTAACTTCACTGCTGTTTGTAGGGAAATAGCCGCCTTTTATCACCGTTTCATCAGCAATTACCGAGCTGAAATATGCCAGCAGTATAAGCATGAACAATATATCCTTCATCATTTTCCTTTATATGGCTAACGCCTGAATTAAGGGGCGCTGCGCGTCTTTTGCGTAGCGTCCGGCCCGCGTTTTCTGCGGGCGTACTTAAATGACTTGTTAGGCATTATTGGTCCCGAGATATTTGTACGTCTCTATCTGCAACATTATTAGCGGAGCTAGGAATGGAGCAACAAAAACAAATATTAGTAATAGAAA
>CAYXVH010000088.1:0-7940 GCA_964468615.1 uncultured Thiotrichales bacterium
CGAAACATTTTTTATAGTCAAAAATTCTTGGTACATTTTCACAAACGTTATCCAATAACTTTTTTTTAACTATCACTACACATAAACCTGCCACTCCTAAGTTTTTCTGTGCACTAGCATAAATTAAACCATAGTTCTTTGTCTGAATAGGCCGAGTTAAAATCGAAGAGGTCATATCACAAAACAATGTTGCATCTTGCACGTTGAAATTTTCTATTCCAGCAATATCATTAACTACGCCGTTAATGGTTTCATTATCACAGTAATGAATATAGCTCGATTGCTGTTTTAAGCCCCATTCTTCTATGGATCTAACAGCAGTCTCTTCTGATTCAACCAATGCTTGTATTACATTTATATCAGCAAACTTTTTTGCCTCTTCACTTGCTTTTAACGACCAATGCCCGGTGCTAACATAGTCGGCACTATTACCTTGTTGTAAAAATATTTGCGGCAACATTGAATATTGCGCAGTTGCACCTCCATGTAATAACAACACCGCATAATTATCAGGTATCCCCATTAATTCGCACAATAAGCTTTCTACTTGATCCAGAATTTCGATAAATGCTTCACTGCGATGTGATAATTCAAGCACCGATAAACCTGAACCTCGGAAATCCAATAGCTCATTTTTAATTTTATCTAAGACAACTTTTGGCAAAGTTGCGGGCCCAGCACCAAAATAAAAAATTTCTTGCATAGTAAAGACAGATGGCTAATTTATAAGTAAAGGTTTATAAAAAGAACTAGCTTAAAAGAGAAAATGCTTAGAAAGAAACTCTAAACAAGTACAAATCTAAAAAAACCTATTCGCTAGAAGATTCATCATCCTCGGTTGGCTCTTCAGCTTGGTCGTCATCCTGAGATAAGTTCTCAATCCTCTCAACTTCAACCAACCGCTCTTCTTCAGAAAGACGGATTAGTCGTACACCTTGCGTATTACGACCCATTTGCGAAACGTCTTTAACAGGCGTTCTGACCAGAGTACCACTATCGGTAATCAACATAATTTCATCATCATCGGATACTGCAACCGCTCCAACAACATTACCATTACGCCCTGAAGTTTGAATTGCGATCACACCTTGACCCCCACGCTTTTGCACTGGGTATTCATCCATCACTGTGCGTTTACCATAACCATTCTCGGTTGCAACCAGCACATCCGTGGAACTCATATTTTCTTTAATGGTTATCAAAGAAACCACTTGCTGGCCATCTGCTAACTTAATGCCGCGCACACCTGTTGCATTCCTGCCCATCGCGCGCACATCATCTTCTTTGAAGCGAATCGCCTTGCCTGTATCACCTACTAACAATATATCTGTATTGCCATCGGTCACTTCGACCCCAATAAGCCGATCATTCTCACGCAAATCGACTGCCAAAATGCCACTGGCACGCGGTCTTGAGAATTCGGTTAATTTAGTTTTCTTAACCGTACCACTGCTTGCAACCATCACTATATAGGCGTCTTCACTGTATTCTTTTACCGGCAATACAACATTGATACGCTCATCTTCTTGTAATGGCAGAAGATTAACAATGGGTTTGCCGCGCGCAGCACGCCCAGCTTGCGGCAAAGCATAAACTTTTAACCAATACACTTTGCCACGACTGGAAAAACATAGAATCGTGTCGTGAGTATTCGCAACGAAAAGTTGATCAACAAAATCTTCTGCTTTAACAGATGTAGCCGCCTTGCCGCGACCACCTCGACGTTGTGCACGATAGGTATCTAACGGCTGTGACTTCGCATAACCCGCATGCGACAAGGTAACGACTACTGTTTCTTCAGGTATCAGGTCTTCCATGGTGAGATCAGCTTGTGCATTCGTAATCTCAGTACGACGCTCGTCGCCATATTGATCACGTATCTCTTCTAATTCGCCACGAATAACTTTCAACAGTCGCTCTGGATCTTGCAGAATATCCAACAAATCAATGATCTTTTCTAAGAGATCACTATAGTCATTAACAATCTTGTCTTGCTCTAAACCAGTAAGACGATGCAAGCGTAAATCTAAAATTGCTTGTGCTTGCGTAGGCGAAAGATGATATTCACCTTCATGCATGCCACACTTTGCATCAAGATCATCGGGCCGCGATGAATCGGCACCGGCACGATCTAACATTTTGATAACGACCCCAGGTTTCCAAGGTTTTGCCACTAATTTTTCTTTGGCAACAGCAGGACTTTCAGATTTTTTAATTAGCGCAATGATTTCATCAATATTAGTCAGCGCAACTGCTTGACCTTCTAAAATATGTGCACGCTCACGTGCTTTGCGTAATTCAAAAATGGTACGTCGCGTTACCACATCGCGACGATGCCTAATAAAGGCTTGCAGTATTTGCTTAAGATTTAATAAGCGTGGCTGACCATCGACCAGGGCCACCATATTGATGCCAAACACACTTTGCATAGCCGTGTGTTTATATAAATTATTAAGAATTACTTCACTAACTTCGCCGCGACGTAACTCAACAACGATACGCATACCGTCTTTATCAGACTCATCGCGCAAGCCATCACCGGCAATACCTTCAAGGCGTTTTTCTTTTACTAAATCAGCAATCTTGATAATCAAGTTAGCTTTATTAACTTGATATGGCAGCTCTGTGACAACTATCCGCTCACGCCCACTCTTTTCATCTTGCTCGATATGTGCGCGCGCTCGCATATGCACACGTCCACGCCCTGTGCGATATGCCTCAACAATTCCAGCACGACCATTAATCAATGCAGCTGTAGGGAAATCAGGGCCAGGAATATGCTCCATTAACTCTTTAAAGTCAGCCTCAGGGTTTTCAATTAGTGCAATTGTGGCATTAATAACTTCGGTTAAATTGTGCGGCGGAATATTCGTCGCCATGCCCACTGCAATGCCTGACGAGCCATTGGCTAATAAATTAGGAATACGTGTTGGGAAAACTGAAGGCTCAGTTTCTTCATCATTGTAGTTGGGAACGAAATCAACGGTTTCTTTTTCAAGATCCGCAACAATTTCATGCGCAATCTTTGCCATGCGTATTTCGGTATAACGCATCGCAGCGGGTGCATCACCATCCACTGAACCAAAGTTACCCTGACCATCAACCAACATGTAGCGCATTGAAAATGGCTGCGCCATACGCACAATGGTGTCGTATACCGCCGTATCACCATGCGGATGATATTTACCAATTACATCACCGACTACACGAGCAGATTTTTTATACGGTTTATTCCAATCATTACCCAACACACTCATGGCATATAAGGCGCGACGATGCACAGGTTTTAGACCATCTCGAACATCGGGTAAGGCACGCCCCACGATTACGCTCATCGCGTAATCGAGATACGATTGACGCATCTCGTCTTCGAGATTTACTGACAGTATTTCTTTGGCGATTGCAGCCATTTATGTGCTTTGTAGAGGGTAACCTATTTTCGTTCTAATGCGTGAAATTATAACACAAGTCTAGGAGAGTGGGTTGCAAGAAAAAGCATTTAAAATCGAACTGACTGCCTTAAAAATCAATTTAATGGATTTATAAGCCTAATATTTATACCTGCCAACACTAGAAACCGCTAAATCACTAAGATTCCATGAGTGCCAGTATTTTACTGGTATTTGGGGCCTCGATAATGCCTTTTTCAGTCACCAGAGCAGTTACAAATTCGGCAGGTGTAATATCAAAAACTGGGTTCCAAACACCTGCCTGATGTGGGCCTATGCACTGATCACGCACACTGGTAATTTCACTATCTGCGCGTTCTTCAATCTTGATATCATCACCACTGTTAATTTGCATATCAATAGTGTTGGTGGGAGCGGCTACCATAAATTTAACCTTATGCTGACGCGCCATCACCGCAAGCGAATAAGTTCCAATTTTGTTCGCAACATCACCGTTAGCGGCAACACGATCTGCACCAACAATTACCCATGCCAATTGTCTTTGCCGCATTAAACTTGCAGCTGCGCTATCACAGATTAAAGTCACAGGGATATTATCTTGCAATAATTCCCATGCAGTAAGCCTTGTGCCTTGAAACCAAGGACGTGTTTCATCCGCATAAATCGCAGTAATTTTATCTTGTGCATATGCACTACGAATTACACCTAATGCGGTTCCATACCCACCGGTTGCCAAAGCACCCGCATTGCAATGCGTCAGCACTGTGGACTCATTTGTTAATAACGTTGCACCAAAATCACCCAAAGTTTTATTCGCCTGAATATCTTCTTGGTGTATGGTTTTTGCGGCAAGCAATAGGTTTGGCTCAGGGTCACCAGCAGGCAAGTTTACAATCTCTCTACGCATTTTCTCGATTGCCCATTGCAAATTCACAGCTGTTGGCCTGGCGAGCAGCATGTCATGCAGGTCTTGCTCAATATCTTGACGCCAGTTTTCAGCAGATTGTTTAAAGCGTGCTCTTGCTGCTAACACCACACCAAATGCAGCAGTAACACCAATCGCAGGAGCACCTCGCACCACCATATCTTTGATAGCATGAATAATATCAACCACCTCATAACAATCTATAAATAGAACATCATTTGGTAACTTGCGCTGATCGAGAAGTACTAAATGATTATCTTGCCATGTTATGGCTTGGTCCGCTAACGAGCTCATATTTATATCTAACTAATTATCCTTATTTCATCAAGCTGCAAGACTAGGCACATCTGACTTAAAAGTGAATACTTATATCTAATCTGTAATTATTGCTTTATATATTGCGGTTATGAACAATCTGTTAAAGTCAGGATTAATGCTTTAAAACTCAGGCCATAAAATGGAACAGGTGCAAACACTTATTCATGGGGAAACAATCATTCCTATGAGTGATCATGCAAAAAACGCAGGCAACGAGAATAACCGCGTATTAACTGATTGTAGCATCGCTATTCAAGACGGACGTATCCTTGATGTATTACCAACCTCAGAAGCTACTAAAAAATATTCAAGCGAGTCTAACTTAGACTACACGCACCATATCATCATCCCTGGGCTTATTAACGCGCATACACATGCTGCGATGTCATTATTTCGCGGCTTAGCAAATGATTTGCATCTCATGGAGTGGCTAGAAAAGCATATCTGGCCGGCGGAACAAAAGTGGGTTAATGAAGATTTTGTGCAACTCGGCACTCAACTTGCCATCGCAGAAATGTTACGCGGTGGCGTGACCTGTTTTAATGACATGTACTTCTTTGCAAAAACCACTGCACAAGTTGCCACCAAGACAGGCATACGTGCACACATAGGTATGATTTTGCTAGATTTTCCTACCCAATATGCAAGCGACGCGGATGAGTACTTCTCTAAAGGTCTTGCGTTACATGACCAATTTAAAGCCCATCCACTCGTCAAATGCACCTTTGCTCCTCACGCGCCATATACCGTTTCCAACATACCATTAGAACGTGTCGCTATGCTAGCCAATGAGCTAGAACTACCTGTGCACATTCATGTACATGAAACCGAAAATGAAATCGCTCAAAGCATGGAGCAATACAACACTCGTCCGCTGCAACGTCTGCACGATATTGGTTTAGTAAATAGTGGATTACTGGCTGTACACATGACGCATCTTGAAGATCAAGAAATTAATCTACTAGCCGAAACAAATGCAAACGTTGTGCACTGCCCGCAATCAAATTTAAAATTAGCCAGTGGCTTTTGCCCTGTCCAAAAACTCAGAGATAAGAATATCAACGTTGCACTAGGTACAGACAGCTGCGCGAGCAATGACGACCAAGACATGTTAAGTGAAATGCATAGTGCTGCTTTGCTTGCCAAGGGAGTAGCAAATAATGCAGCTGCATTACCCGCTTATGAAGCACTTCGTTGCACAACCATAAATGCAGCAACTGCATTAGGAATAGACCAAGACACTGGATCTTTAGAAATAGGGAAATCTGCTGATTTAACAGTTATTGATATTGATACACTTGAAGCACAACCGATGTATGATCCTATCGGTCATGTGGTCTATGCGACTCAACGCAATCAAGTATCTGATGTTTGGGTAGCTGGAAAACAATTGTTAAGTAATCGAGAACTCTTAACATTAGATCAAAGTGAAATTTTAGCAAAAACCAAAGAATGGAATCTGAAAATCAATCATTAAAATGAATAACGCCGAAGAAAAAATAAACAACAATGTCGACCCGCAAGAAATTGCCAAGTTTGAGGCATTAGCTTTTCGATGGTGGGACACTGAAAGCGAGTTCAAACCACTGCATGAAATTAACCCGCTGCGTTTAGATTTTATTGATAAGCACGCGCGTCTTGCAGGAAAAAAAGTTCTTGATATTGGTTGTGGCGGTGGAATTCTTTCGGAATCTATGACTAAGCGTGGTGCCAAAGTAAAAGGTATAGATCTAGGAGAAGCCCCCTTAGCGGTTGCCAAAATTCATGCTAAAGAAGAAAATCTAGAGGTTGAATATCAATCCATAGCTGCAGAAGATATTGCCCAGCAAGAGCCGAACTCATACGACATTGTAACGTGCATGGAAATGCTAGAACATGTACCTGATCCAGCAGCGATCGTAACGGCATGTGCAACGTTGGCAAAACCTAATGGGCACGTATTTTTCTCTACCATCAATCGGAATCCAAAATCGTTTTTATTTGCCATCGTAGGCGCTGAATATGTGCTTGATCTGCTACCCAAAGGTACTCACCATTACGAAAAATTCATTCGACCATCAGAGCTTGATCGCTGGATAAGGCAAGCATCGCTACATACGAATGAAATAATCGGTATGACATACAACCCTTTACGCAAAACCTATAAATTATCTTCTGATACAAGCGTTAACTACCTTGTACATTCAAAAAATATTTAACAAAAAAGCTATTCAAGTAAGCAAAGTTTTTTAGATTGATGCCAAATAACGCAAAAGTTAAAGCTGTTCTCTTTGATTTAGACGGCACCCTAGCTGATACCTCGCCTGACATGGCTGACGCGCTCAACAAATTATTCATAAACCATGGAAAACAAACCCTGGATTACGAATTAGTACGTAAAAACACTTCACGCGGCAGCATTGCAATGATTCAACTAGGCTTTGAAAAACCATTAAAAGAAAAAATTAGTCATCAACTACGTGATGAGTTTTTGCAAATTTATGCTGATAATTTATGTAATCGAACTCAATTGTTTCCAGGCGTAGCAAAGTTATTAGATTCTTTGGATAATTCAGATATCCCATGGGGCATTGTCACCAACAAACCCAGCAATCTTGCTGAACCACTAGTGCAAGAGCTTGGCATTGCTTTTAATGCAGTTTGCATGGTCAGTGGTGATTCTTTAGCACGCAGAAAACCAGATCCGGACCAACTGCATCATGCTGCCAACATGTTAGGCATCCACGAGCAATACACCATCTATATGGGAGATGACCCAAGAGATGTAATCGCTGGCAAAGCTGCGGGCATGAAGACTGCTGTAGCCGCCTACGGTTACATACAAGATGATCAAGATCCGCACACCTGGGATGCAGATATCATCTTCCAACAAGCCTTAGACCTTAAGGATTGGCTTTTTAACAACAGCTGATCGACAATATCTACATGATCAGTGTAGAACTCCAGAATGCTTGGCAATTTGTGCTTTTATGCGCAAGCCTTTGCTTATTAAGTGCCGCTCTAGGTGCACTAATTATGCGTAGCCGCGCACGTAAAGAACATGAAAAACTAGAATCTATGGCACAGCAATTGTCTATGCAGCTGCAATTGGAAAAAGAACGCTATCTTGAAAAAATTGAAACCATAGAAGAATCACGCAAACAATTAGAAAACTCTTTCTCAGTACTTTCACAGCAAGCACTAAAACTAAATAACGAAAATTTCCTCACACTTGCGAATGAAAAGCTGTCTCAATTTCAAATTCAAGCCGAAGCCAATCTAGACAAGAAAGAAAAATCAATTGAAAC
>CAYXVH010000089.1:0-5356 GCA_964468615.1 uncultured Thiotrichales bacterium
TTGAGTTAGAATTACAACCCATACGCGAACGCGCTAATGAATATCTTGAAGATGAAGCGACAGTGCAAAGTATCATCAAAGAGGGTTGTGAAGAAGCTCGCGATATTGCGCGAGATACTTTAGACGACGTAAGAGAAGCAATTGGGTTATCATAACTACGCATGACAGATAACGAGAACACACCTCAAGACAACCTTCAGGGCGAATTACCTTTTGCAGTAGTGAAAGGTGAGCCGATGACGGTTCCTCCAGAAGATTTATATATTCCACCGGATGCGCTAGAAATATTTCTAGATGCATTTGAAGGACCGTTAGATTTACTTTTGTATTTAATTAAACGTCAAAATTTAGATATTTTGTCATTGCCTGTTTTTCAAATTACTCAGCAATACATGAGCTACATTGAGCTGATGAAAGAAATGCGTTTAGAGCTAGCAGCAGAATATCTTGTGATGGCTGCGATGTTAGCAGAAATTAAATCGCGATTATTATTGCCTCGGCCAGTTGAAGAGGAGGACGAAGATGATCCACGTGCAGAACTGATTAGACGTTTACAAGAATACGAGCGATTCAAGAAAGTTGCAGAAGACATAAATGAAATTCCACGCATGCATCGCGATACGTTTGGTGTATCAATTATTCAAGCTGAATACGATAATGAGCGACCGCAACCGACGGTAGATTTAAAGGATGTTATTGCAGCGTTTCAAGAAGTGATGCAGCGTGCAAAAATGTTTGCCAGTCATCATATTGGGCGCGAGCCATTGTCGGTTAGAGAGAGAATGTCACGCGTACTTTCGATGTTAAAAGTAGAAGACTTTGTCGAATTCAGTCGTTTTTACGATGTTGAGGAAGGGCGAAGTGGTGTAATCGTTACATTTTTAGCGATGTTAGAGCTTATAAAAGGACATGTTATAGAGCTCGTTCAATCAGAACCTTTTGCGCCAATCTATATTAAACCTGCTGTTAAAGGTCCTGTAGAGGATGATTTTGCTGACGATGAGATTGATTAAGATTTAATTATTCAAGATTAAGATATAGAAGAAACTTTATGAAAAATGATCAATTAAAAAATATTGTTGAGGCTGCTCTGATGGCGGCAGATAGTGCGCTCAATATAGATCGATTATTACAACTGTTTGAGCTCGATGAAGAAAAGCCTACGCGAGATCAAATTAAAGAAGTTTTGACTAAACTGGAAGAAGAATGCGAAGGTCGCGGAGTGGAGTTAAAACGAATTGCGAGCGGTTACCGATACCAAACACGTACGGATGTGCAGCCTTGGGTGGCGCGCCTATGGCAAGAAAAACCACCGCGTTACACACGTGCTCTGTTAGAAACGTTATCTTTGATAATTTATCGCCAACCCATTACGCGCGGTGAAATTGAAGAAGTCCGAGGTGTAAGTGTAAGTAGCAACATTATTAAAACCTTATTAGAAAGAGAGTGGGTTAAGGTGGTTGGTCATAAAGAAGTGCCAGGTCGTCCCGCGTTATATGGCAGTACCAAACAATTTCTTGATTACTTCAATTTGAAAACGCTTAATGAGTTACCCAGTCTTGCTGAGTTAGCAGACCTAGATCAAGAGCATCCAGAGTTAGATTTAGGCGCTCCTGATGATGGTGAGGAACAAGCGCAACTTGGAGTGGTTACAGATTCGGGTGAGATTGAGATTGTAGGTCCGAGTGAAACCAGGCATTAAATTTTAAAATTCATCAAGAAGGAGCAAAAATATGCTCCAGCAATTTCAACACTTCCGCCTTCTAAGGTGGTCGAACCTTCAGTTCACCAAATAGACTATCCCTCTCAACTAAAAGCTAATAAATTGTCCGAAAGAATTCAAAAATTCCTTGCTAATCAAGGCATCGCTTCACGTCGAGAAATTGAGCGTTGGATTAAAGCGGGCGAAGTTTTGGTGGATGGCGAATTGTGCAATTTGGGTCAAGCAATCACAGGTGGTGAGAAGATTGAGATTCGTGGGGAGGTTATCAATCTAAAGGCGAATGTGCATAGCCGAGTAATCATGTATCACAAGCCTTGTGGGGAGATTGTTTCTCGTTCAGACCCAGATAATCGGCCTACTGTATTTCATTCTTTACCTAATTTAAAAACAGGTCGATGGGTGTCTGTGGGGCGTTTGGATATTAATACTTCTGGTTTATTGCTGCTAACCACCGATGGAAAACTCGCAAATGACTTGATGCATCCTAGTAATCGAGTTGAGCGTGAATACCAAGTTCGGGTACAGGGAAAGATTACTAACGGAATCATGTCGAACATTCAAAATGGTGTTCAGCTGGAAGATGGTTTGGCTAAGTTAAAAATTCTTGAGGTGAAAGAAGGTGAGGGTGCTAACACGTGGTGTAAAGTGGTGTTGCAAGAAGGTCGAAATCGAGAAGTGCGTAGAATTTGGGAGTCGCAAGATTTGCGTGTGAGTCGTTTGATTCGTATTCGATATGGTTCGATAGAGCTACCCTCCGATATGAGATTAGGCAAATATCTTGATCTCACGCCAAACCAGTTTCAAAACTTACAAAAATTAGTGACAACTCCGAACTCTAAGTAAGTTTGGTAATTTTAAATATCTCAACCAATAAAATCTGGATTGAGTTTATAGTTCGTTCCCGTGATGTTTTTACTGTCTGGGCCAATGAAGTAAAGATAAGGTTTAATAACATCCTCGGGCGCGGCGAAATTTTCAGGATTAATGCCTGGAAAGTTTGTTAGCCTAAGTTTGGTTCTCACAGGTGATGGGTCAACACCATTGACTCTAATCGGTTTGTCTCCGTCTAATTCATTAGCAAGTATTTTCATCATGCCAAGTTGTGCTGACTTGGCTACGCCATATGCACCCCAATACGCCTTGTTGCAATCGTGGGTAGAAAAAACAACGCTTGGATCAGCGGACATTTCTAGTAATGGGATGCAGCACTTCGCTAACATAAAAGGTGCGTGTTGGTTTACCGTAATAGTGCGTAACCAAAGCTCTAATTGATAGTTGCGTATGCCTTGCAATGCTTCCATATAACCGGCATTTAGAATAAGCGAGTCGATAGGCTTGTTTTGTTGAGTAATATATTCTGCAAATTTAATATAGTCAGTTTCACCTGCAATACTGAAGTCTATTAGGTAGGACTGGTGATCTGCATCTGAGAATTGCGTTAACTCTTCAATTAGCGAGCTAAGTTTTTTTTCATTTTTGGCAATTAGTAAAAGTTCTGCACCATATCGAGCGCATGACAAAGCCAATGCTTTTCCTATTCCATCTGTAGCGCCAGTGATTAAGATATACTTGTTTGAAAGAAAGCCGATTCTAGGCTCATATGTATTTAAGCTGGGTATATCATGTTTAGATAAAGGCATTAAATAGAACTTTGCTCTATAAATAAATATATTTGTAATTTATAGAGTCTAGAAGAAAATATATGACTTATTTTCTTGCGCTGATAAATACGCCCCTTCGGAATAAATAGCCTAGAACTTGGTTTGTGCATTCCTCTAAGGAATTAGCTCCAGTGTCAACAATTAAATCTGCATTTTCTGGCTCTTCATAGGGAGAAGAAATGCCAGTAAAATCAGAAATTATTCCTTCACGTGCTTTTTTGTAAAGACCTTTTACATCTCGTCCTTCACACACCTCTAGTGAAGCTTTGCAATAAATTTCGATAAAATCATCTTCACCAATCAATGCTTTTGCATTTTGTCTATCTTCTTGAACAGGTGAGATAAACGCTGTGAAAGCAATAATGCCTGCATCTGCGGTAAGTTTGCACATTTCTGAGATACGACGCAGATTTTCTTTTCGATCTTCAAGTGAGAAGCCTAAATCTCCACATAAACCATGCCGTACATTATCGCCATCAAATACGTAAGTAAGACAATTTCTGTTATGCAGTTCTTCCTCTACTGCGTGCGCTAAGGTCGATTTCCCAGCTCCAGATAATCCGGTAAACCAGAGTATAGCACCGTTGTGACCAAGAATTTGTTCTCTTCTTGGTCTAGTAACGGTAGCTTGGTGATAAACAACATCTGAGCTGATTTTTTTTGCGGTGTTCGTCATAGATATAACTCTAATTTCTAATTATTGGGTGCATGCATTATTCTACAAATTATATTCTTAAACTGTTAAATCTGTTTAGATTTCGGAGAAACTAGCTTGATAAACCTAAGGGGATGTAACCTAATGATTTATATAGACTTAGTGGTATTTTCAACAATTTTCAACTCTGGGATGGATTTTTTCTTCTCTATGCCCAGTTCGGTAAATTTCCTAGCACCGCTTAATACTTGACGGTCTAGTGAACCCGCCGCCTTGTTGAACTGCTCAACACTGGCATCTAAATGCTTGCCTAGTTTTTGTAGATGCTCTGCAAATGTAGTTAAGCGATGGTAAAGATCTTCGCCTAATTCGCGAATCTTTTCCGCATTTTCCGCTACCGCAATTTGCCGCCAGCCAAAGGCTACGGCGCGTAGCAGGGCTATGATACTTGTAGGGGTTGCAAGTATAACTTTATTTTTTAAAGCATCTTCTAGTAATTGTGGATCTTTTTCTAAGGCTGCAGATAAAAATTGTTCGCCTGGGATAAATAACACAACAAAATCTGGAGAATTTTTAAATTGGCTCCAATATGACTTGCTAGCAAGTTCGCGCATTCTTTCTCGCACGTTGCGTGCATGTCTCGCTAAAGATTGCTCGCGAATTTCTGCATCTGTAGCTTGGGTTGCATTTAGGTAGGCATCCAGAGGAGTTTTTGCATCTATGATGAGTTCGCGTTGATCTGGCATGCGAACTATCATATCTGGACGCATGCGTGAGTCGCTACTTTCACTTTGCTGTTGTTCATAAAAGTCACAGTGATCAACCATGCCGGCAAGCTCTGCGATGCGTTTTAAGGTTAGCTCACCCCACTGTCCTCGTACTTCAGGTCTTCGTAGCGCTTGAACTAAATTTTGAGTTTCAAGTCGCAGGTCTGCTTGGGATTCGTTAATTATTTTTAAGTGTTGCGATAATGAACCAAAAGACTCTTTGCGTTCTTTTTCAATTGATTGAATTTGTTCTTCGGTGTTTTTCAAAGCTGATTGAATCGGTTGCAACAGCGTTTCAATTGATTTTTCTTTCTTGTCTAAATTGGCTTCGGCTTGAATTTGAAATTGAGACAGCTTTTCATTCGCGAGTGTGAGGAAATTTTCGTTATTAAGTTTTAGTGCTTGTTGTGAAAGCACTGAAAAAGAGTTTTCTAACTGCTTGCGAGATTCTTCTATGGTTTCAATTCTTTCAATGAAACGTTCTTTTTCCAATTGCAGCTGCATAGATAATTGCTGTGCCATAGATTCTAGTTTTTCATGTTCTTTACGT
>CAYXVH010000090.1:0-6249 GCA_964468615.1 uncultured Thiotrichales bacterium
TATTTATAAGCTATAGCTGAATTTTTCTACACAGCCTCTCTACCATACAATTATTAGTTTTATCTCATTCGCTACCCACTAATAGTTAATTACAGAGTGTAATTGTTTGAGATTACGCCCCATAAGACTATCTCACATATAAATTATTCCTACTAATGTGAATAACTAATGGGAGCTACGATGAAAATTCATACTTTAAAAGAGGCTGTACTGGCAACTTTACTTGTTACGTTCTTTTACAGCGGAACCGCTTCAGCAGAAGGCGCATTTGCAAAAGAAAATTTTAGCGGCACACTAACCTTTACAACGGACTATATATATCGAGGACTATCATTTACCAGTGAAGATCCAGCCATACAAGGCAGCTTCGATTGGTCTTACGATAAATTGTATGCAGGAATATGGGGCTCGAATATTGAATTAGCAAACAGTTCTCTTGAACTTGACTATTACGCTGGTTACGCAAGCTCTGCGGGCGGTTTAGATTACGATTTAATGTTTATATATTACAATTTCCCAAGCGCTGAAGATTCTGGTTCAGGTAATCTAGAAAGCGACTACTGGGAACTATGGTTAACCCTGGGGCATGGATTTGATACTGCACTATCACCGTATGTAAGTATATTAGGCACATATTCTCCAGATTGGACATTAGAAGATGGCGATGCCTTTTATATCAAAGGAACGCTTGCGCTGTCGTTCGCTAATGATTGGGGCCTAGATTTTGGCATTGGATATCAAGATGTTGAGGGAGATGATGCTACCGGTTCCAGTGGAGCATTCTGTATTCCTGCAACCGACACATTATGTGATGGCTATTCATATACACATTGGGAAGTTGGGTTAACAAAAGCCTATCACGGATTTGATTTAGATCTGCGTTATCACAGTACAGACGAAGATGATGACTTAGAAGACTTCTTTGGTGGTGATGAAAATATCGATGACCGAATTGTGTTTAGTATCTCACGTTCTTTCTAATTAAAGATAAAATCTAGTAGAAGAAAGAGCATATCAACATCATCACTTAGAATAACGGGCTTCCATATCGTTATTAAAACGCACTCCTCTTCGTGATGTTGCAGTAGTCTCGCGCTCATACCCAAACCCCATGAGCGCGAGACTCTTTTTAAATAATTAATAAACTATACAGTGTAAATACATAGCACCTCTTAGATTTCAAAAATACCTGCAACGAACCCTTTATTTCGCTTTTGAAAATTATAGCTGCCTCTGCAACTTTCAAAATAATTAATACATGCCATTTAAAATAATAATTAGAAGCCGTATATATAATTAATTATATCCAAGTAATTATTTCTTCTCTTTACGTATAAGAAGATAATGACAATATATTGCATAAGACATTCTTGCCATGATTAAAGGTGTACTACTTGACCTAAGCGGAGTCATCTATATCGGAGACCATCTGATTGAAGGTGCGTTAAAAGCAATTAATAAACTTCATGCGAATCATATAGCGCTTCGATTTATTACCAACACCACACGAAGCACGCGTACTGCGATCGTAACTAAACTCGCATCCATGAATTTGGATATACCTAAAGATCAAATTTTTACTGCGCCTATGGCCGCAAAAAGCTATGCAAAAGAGAACAACCTACATCCTTATCTATTAATTCACCCTAATCTTCTGCCCGAGTTTTCTGAATTTGACGATCAAAATTTTGATTCGGTTTTGCTTGGCGATGCTGGATCGAGCTTTACATATGAATCTCTAAATAAAGCATTTCGCATTCTGTTCACAGGAAAGCCTTTGATAGCGATGGGTGAAAATCGTTACTTTAAAGAAGCGGATGGCTTTAGTTTAGACGCTGGCCCCTTTGTACGTGCATTGGAAACGGCCAGTGGGATTAATGCAATAGTACTTGGCAAACCCGCAAAAGAATTTTTCCTTCAGGCTATAAAAGATTTTAACTGCTCACCCAAGCAAGTCGTAATGGTTGGTGATGATGTAGAAGCAGATGTGAATGGTGCTTTGTCTGCTGGCCTACAGTCCATATTAGTACAAACAGGCAAGTACCGAAGCAGTGACGATCAACTAATACAAAATGCGTCTGCACGTATAGCCTCTGACATTGGTACGGCCGTAGATATGATACTTAATGAGCACTAAACAATGAATACTTGCTATATAAGGAGAACTAATTGCTTATTACTCAGTAGGTAGTAAGTCTTATGAGCCATTGACCATAACTCGCCTACAGTTAACCTTTGTATATAGAAATTCTTTTTTATAAACACGCGAAGCTAGCTGGGGAGGCCAGATATCCTTTTACGTCTTTGAACTTCCAATGAACACATCAGAAATTAAACATAGAGAACATTGAATAATGACTGACATCGATATTGCAAAAAAAGCGAGCATGCAAAATATCGTAGGGCTTGCACATGAAAAGCTTACTATTGAAAGTGAACATCTAGAACCGTATGGCCATTACAAAGCAAAACTTTCGCTCGATTATATAAACTCGTTAAATGACAAAGACGATGGAAAATTGATCCTTGTTACGGCAATTAGCCCTACTCCTCCTGGTGAAGGTAAAACGACAACGACTATAGGTTTAGGTGATGCATTAAATCGTATTGGCAAACGGGCACTCATGTGTATTCGTGAACCTTCCTTAGGACCATGCTTTGGCATGAAGGGTGGAGCTGCGGGTGGTGGTTACTCACAAGTGGTGCCTATGGAAGATATTAACCTGCATTTTACCGGCGATTTTCATGCCATCAGCTTGGCGCATAATTTACTCGCCGCGCTAATTGATAACCATCTCCAGCAAGGTAATGAGCAAGGCTTTGATGATAGACGCATTACTTGGAAACGTGTCGTAGATCTAAATGATCGTGCACTGCGAAAAATTGTTATCGGCACTGGTGGAGTTGCAAATGGACATCCACGCGAAACCGGGTTTGATATTGTTACAGCATCCGAAATTATGGCGATCTTATGCTTAGCAACTTCCGTGCAGGATTTACGTAACCGTCTTGGCAATATTATTTGCGGATACAAACCTAATGGTGACGCTATTCACGCTCGCGGCATTAATGCACAAGGCTCGATGAC
This sequence comes from uncultured Thiotrichales bacterium, assembly GCA_964468615.1. Lineage (GTDB taxonomy): Bacteria > Pseudomonadota > Gammaproteobacteria > UBA4575 > UBA4575 > JABDMD01. The sequence continues at coordinate 3,089 of CAYXVH010000090.1, forward strand.
AGCACTATTGAAAGATGCGATTAAACCTAATGTAGTACAAACTTTAGAAAATAATCTTGTATTTATACACGGCGGACCTTTTGGCAATATTGCACATGGTTGTAATTCCGTGATTGCAACCAAGACAGCACTTAAACTCGCCGACTATGTAGTCACCGAAGCAGGGTTCGGTGCCGACTTAGGCGCAGAAAAGTTTATCGATATAAAATGCAGAAAGGCTGATCTAAAACCATCAATCGTTGTGGTGGTTGCAACCATTCGTGCTCTAAAGTTTCATGGACATGCCGCATTAAAAAATATAGAAGAAGAGAATCTTTCAGCATTGGAAAAAGGCATTCCCAACCTAGAACGCCACGTTAATAATCTTCGTAGTCATTTTGGTTTACCTTGTATTGTTGCCATCAATCGTTTCACCTCAGATACCGATGCTGAAATTTCACTCCTGCAAGAGAAAATGGCTCATCATGGGGTTAAAATGATTGAATGCAATCATTGGGCGCATGGAGGTGCTGGAGCAGAAGAATTAGCTAAGGTAGTGGTAGACGAAATTACACATACCCCACCTGATCTCCATTTTGCCTATGAGGAAAATGACACGCTATGGACGAAAATCACCAAAGTAGCTACAAAGATTTATGGTGCCAGTGATGTGATTGCTGAAACCAAAGTTCGCAATAAAATAAAACGTTACCAAGGCGAGGGATACGGCCATTACCCAATATGTATGGCAAAAACACAATATTCTTTTTCAACGGACCCAGATTTGCGAGGCGCCCCTTCGGGGCATGTAGTACCTGTAAAAGATGTGTATTTATCTGCAGGCGCTGAGTTTTTAGTGGTTATCTGCGGACATATTATGACCATGCCCGGCTTACCAAAAGTGCCTTCAGCAAATCATATCGATGTAGACGAGAATAATGAAATTGTAGGATTGTTTTAACGCTCTATACATGAGGTTAAATTAAATAGAACTATGCATACGGTTTATTAAACTACGCCTCTACACCTCAATACCCTGCTCGTCGAGACATATGCAATCATCTTTAAAAGATGCATTATCAATACTGTAGTCACTTCTTTACCCGCAACACCCTGTGTTTGTTCTGCGTGAAATAATCTCATATACCTCGCCTTGCGTAACCCCAAACTGCTTTGCAATTTCGCTGCAGCTTTTATGCTGATAAGTGTGCAACATCACCATAAGATATATTTCAGAATCTGAAAACTTTGTTGCTTTATGTATATTAGATACGTTTACGTGATGTTTTTGATCTGACATGATACGCCCTAAATACAGTATCTATATAGTATATAGAATAAGAACTCGTTCTAATATAGTTTTACATATAAGCATTCAATATTTTTAATAATGAAACACACTTTTAAGGTCTCCTGCATACAAAATAATTCTGGTGCCGATATCAACCAGAATATAAATGACATAACACAGTTTATTATTGCTGCACATTCAAAGGGTGCAGAACTAATCTGTCTGCCTGAATATTTTTGTTATGTTGATAATGACGATGAACGAATGCTAGCTCATTCTTACCATGAAAAAGAACACCCTGCACTCTCTCAACTTTGCAAACTTGCTGAAAAGTTAAACGTGTGGCTACTTTTAGGCTCTCTACCAATCAAGATTAGTAATGAAAAGGTTAATAACCGCTGTTACTTAATAAATAATCAAGGAAAAATCGAAGCAAAATACAATAAGCTTCATTTGTTTGATGTAAATCTTAGCGATGGAGAATCTTATTTAGAATCTGCTACCGTGGAGGCTGGCGACAAGCCCGTGCTTGCATCTACACCTTGGGGGCCATTAGGGATGTCAATTTGTTATGACTTACGCTTTGCGTATCTATACAGGCAACTTGCTCAAAACGGAGCTAATTTTTTAACCGTACCAGCCGCCTTTACCAAAACAACAGGAATGGCTCATTGGCATACATTGATTCGCGCACGAGCAATTGAAACCGGTTGTTATGTATTTGCACCCTGTCAGTGTGGCGAACACCCGGGAGAAAGAACAACCTATGGCCATTCTTTAATTGTAGACCCTTGGGGAAATGTTTTAGCCGATGCCGGGGAAGAACCCGGTTATATTATCGCAGATGTTGATACACAACTTGTTCGGCAGGCTCGTCAAAAGATCCCTGCACTTCAACATGATCGAACAATTTAAATCTTGAAACATATCCCAAACCGCACACCTAGACTAAGAACTAGATAACGCCTCTTTTACTTCACTCAAATTGTATTACAGCTTTCTGGTCCAGAAACGCGCCAGGATCAGCGCTGCTACACAAAGCGCTACCATCAAAATGATAGCCAGGATGTCTGCACCAGGATAGGCCCAAAATTCTGACATTGCTCTTACCTCATGTGTTATTTAACGGTTGTGAATTAAGAATATCTTATAAAATTCCAGTTTCTTGCATGCGTTCACGGCCAAATGGCGTCAAGCCAAATTTGCAAAGAACTCGATCAGGTCCGAAATGCTTGCCATCATCTAGTTTATCTTCCAACTCTTCGATGAGAGCGCCCGAAAACATATCGGTTAAAGTGGCGCGTACTTCACCTTTCCAGAAGACGGTATTCTTATCTACGTCGTAAACTTTCAGCACCTGACTTGCGATTTCGTAGTCCCACAAGCCGTCCGGTGCATCATTAAGTTGAAGCAGAATATATCCTTTCATATGTATATTTGGTGCCATGTTTAATCCCTCTCCAGATGACCTTCATTGTCTATGTGGCTGCTCGTTCCAATATCGCGAATTACTTCTATCTTGCTACCATCTTCAGTAAACATAATAAACCCACCTCCTACTGCCAATATCAAACCCAAAACAAAGTTCCATTCAGGTAGATCCAGAGTAAAGATAGCGAGAAAAACCACTGCGAACACACCATATAAAGAAGCAACAGCCTGTCCGCGACCGACACCGATCAGTGGAAAGGATTTATACCAGCACACATAGCTGTAACCAAAGGTAAATCCCGCTAATGTTAACCAGACTATCCCCCAAAAATTCATAGTGTCCGCTATTATTTGCAACACCGGGTAATCGGTAAAAATAATAATTCCGGGCAGAATAAGTACGCACCAGTATAGAACTTCTGCAGTAAAGCGAATGGAAATTCCAACATCGGGATCGGTG
>CAYXVH010000091.1:0-5935 GCA_964468615.1 uncultured Thiotrichales bacterium
TTCAAATTACAAAGTAATGTTGAAGTTCGAAAAGTGCGTGTGGCAGTAGAACTATGTGCAATCTACTGGCATTTTCTATTATTAGTTTGGTTAGTGCTGTTTGCACTGTTATTATCTACTTAAGATATAAAGGAATAAATACGTATGTCACAAGATTCAGGTCAAGTTGCTGATAGTGGTGTAGTCGATGAACTAATCACGGATTGGGCCGACGATAAAGAAGTCTTCAAAGTTCATTGGGGTAAAGCCATGATGTGGATCTTCTTGTTAAGTGACACCTTTATTTTTACTTCATTTCTCACCGGTTACATGAAGGTGCGCACCAGTGCCACCATGCCTTGGCCCAATGCCAGTGAAATATTCGCACTAAGTTTTGGTGGTGAACCGATCCCCTTAATCTTAATTGCGATCATGACTTTTGTGTTGATCACCAGTAGCGGCACTATGGCACTCGCAGTGAACTATGGTTATCGACGCGATCGTAGCAAAACAGCTCTTCTGTTATTTATCACAGCGGCATTTGGTTTGGTGTTCGTCGGTATGCAAGCTTTTGAGTGGACTAAGCTCATAGTTGAAGAAGGCATACGCCCCTGGGGCAACCCCTTTGGAGCACCTCAATTCGGCGCATGTTTCTTCATGATTACCGGCTTTCATGGCGCACACGTTTCGGGGGGCGTAATCTATTTAACCTACGTTGCCATTGGCGTGCTCAATGGACGCTACGAGAAAAAAGGTTACGACATTGTAGAAATTTGTGGTCTTTATTGGCACTTTGTCGATTTAGTTTGGGTATTTATATTTGCATTCTTTTATCTTTGGTGAGGTATAACCATGTCAGCGTCAGATACAGGACATCAAGAGCATCCACTTAGCATCTATCTTTGGATTTGGATTTTACTGTTTGTACTCAGCACATTTTCATATCTGGTAGATTATTTTCAGTTTCAAGGTGCGCTGAGGTGGAATCTAATCATCATATTCATGATGTTGAAAGCTGGATTTATTGTTTCTATTTTTATGCATATGACTTGGGAAAGAGTTGCACTCATCTCGGCAATTTTAGTTCCTCCCCTTTGTTTGTTAGTATTAATCATCCTGATGGCAATTGAAGGAAAGTACACGCATTCACAGAGGGCCACATTTTTTGGCTTAGATGAAGCGCCGATAGTGGGACATCATGGTAAAAAAGAACATTAAATAAACTTTGATGCATACTGCTTTTTATTAATACTTGTCTTTGTCGTAATTCTCTGTTCATTTGTATAGGCCTATTACTTGGCCTGGCATTGTTTTTCTCAAAATCCTTTGCGCATGGTGGTGTGTTCCTTGAAGAAGATGTATGTATTATAGAAATAGATTTCTATAAAGCGCATTTCACCATCTATCAACCACAAATCAGTAAGCACGAACAATTTTGTGAGGATATACCTGTAACCGGTGAGAGTGTGTTTGTTATGGAATATCTGCACGATGGCTTACGCGACATGAAAGTTGATTTTCGAATCATTAAAGACACGCAAAAACTTGGTCGTTTTGCCAAACTTGAAGACATTGAAAAAATAAAAGATATACAGCAGCAAACAGTATTTTACCAAGCCCCCACATCCAGTATTGACGGTGTTTACTTAGCGCAATACGATTTCATCGAGAAGAATTACTACATAGGCATTGTCACTGCCAAACACCCTGATCAAGAAAAGCTATATACAGCTGTATTCCCTTTTCAAGTAGGTGGTAGTAACTGGGGCTATATACCAGCGATAATAGGCTTAGCATTATTCTTACAACTAAATTATTGGTTAATGAATGGTGGATTTACTTACTTACGTAAAACATTTAAATCATGAAAATTTTAATTACTCTTTTTATATCTCTATTTTTATGCACCCCAACACTTGCAGAAACAGACCTTGCAACAAATAAGTTCTCTGATAATGGGCATTTCCAAGTTAGTTACACAAGCAAACTGGAGCCTATAGAAATTAATAGTCTGCATGCTTGGATTATTCATATTAAAGATAAAGATGGGAAAGATGTACCTCATGCAGAGGTTAACGTAATTGGCGGCATGCCTGAACATAATCATGGACTTCCCACACAACCACAGATAACCAAGAACCTTGGTGATGGCTGCTACTTACTTGAAGGTATGAAATTTCACATGCTTGGCTGGTGGACAGTTACCGTATCTATCATGAACGAAAATATAAGCGATGCAGCCACTTTTAATCTTAAATTATAATATTGCTAATGCTGAAGTTTTCTCGCAACACATTCTTCGCGACCATTATAATTATCTTAGTATCCCTACTGGCATGGTGGAGCTACCAACATAACAATTTATCTACTTGGTCTGCAGATGAAATTAAAATTCTGCAATCCCTATCAATAAGAAAGCTGCCGCCACTTCCAAGAGATTACAGCAATGCTGTTGCAGATAATTTAGGCGCAGCAGAATTTGGTAGACAATTATTTTTTGACGAGCGCTTCAGCCATAATTCAAAAATTTCATGCGCAACTTGCCACATACCCGAACAATACTTCACTGATGGTTTAACCACAGCTGCCGGTGCACAAGCAGGTGTTCGCAACACTCCTACTTTAATTGGTACAGCTTATAGTCCATGGCAATTTTGGGATGGCCGCAGTGATAGCCAATGGTCACAAGCTTTAGCTCCATTAGAAAATAATATAGAACATGCCGGTTCTAGGACACAGTTTGCGCATATTATTTTTGCAGATAAATATTATCGCGAACGCTATGAAGAATACTTTGGGTCGATGCCAGATTTGTCAGACAAAAAACGTTTCCCAGCTGCTGCTGCTCCAGTTGATAACCAGGAACTAAAAAACGCCTGGCAAGCAATGACCCTCGAAGATCAAAAATCAATAAGCATAATTTTTGTAAACATAGCGAAATCCATAGCTGCTTATGAAAGATTATTGCAACCAGCCACATCAAGACTTGATAACTACATAGAAGGAATAATTAAAAATGATTCTGAAAACATCAAATCACTAAACAAAAACGAAATTGCAGGCTTAAGATTATTCATTGGTAAAGCGCAATGCATTAATTGCCATAATGGGCCGCTATTAACTAATAATGAATTTCATAACACCGGCATACTTTCTGCAGCACGGCAACTACCGAGCTTAGGTCGCGCAACTGGAGTGCGCATTGTTTTAGCAGATTCATTCAACTGCCAAGGTGAATTTAGTGACGCACAAACAAAACAATGCGGGAATTTACACTTTGTTAAAACAGGAGACGAATTAATCGCCACCCATAAAGTGCCAACATTGAGAAATGTGGCAGACACCGCACCATATATGCATGCAGGACAGTTGAATACCCTGGAAGAAGTTATAGAACATTACAATCAGGCACCATTAGCGATGATTGGACACAACGAGATCAAGCCTCTAAAACTAAGCAGAAAAGAAAAAAAACAACTTACACAATTTCTACACAGCTTATCTGGACCACTTGCAACCGACCCCAAGTGGCTAATAAATCCACATATATAACTGAGTTTTGTCCAGCCTATTTCTAAAGAAATAGTAATGCAGCCAAAACAATCTATCCTGTTAAGGATATAAATATATTCGCCAGTTTCCTAAGATAAAACCGCTATACTTACCCTTCAACTTTGGAGTTTATGATTTTGAATGCAACCATTTCAGCGGTTCGCACCCAAGCAAGTGATTTATTTGAGATAAGCAAACCACGCATTGCTTTATTAGTCTTGCTTACTACTTTTACCGGCATGTGGTTAGCTGGTGGTGGTTATGTGCCCTTAGACTTAATCATCTATACTCTCATTGGCACAGGTTTAGCCTCTGCTTCAAGTGGCGCGTTAAATAATTACGTTGATCGTGAAGTTGATAAACTCATGGCTCGCACACGTAATCGTGCATTACCTTCTTCAAGGCTACACCCACAACAAGCTCTATGGCTTGGTGGGCTATTAAGTATTTCTTCATTTGCAATTTTATTTTATTTAGTAAACCCATTAACCGCATACTTAGCGTTAGGCACTACTTTTTTCTATGTAGTGATTTACACCATATGGTTAAAACGCACTACACCGCTGTGCACAGAAATTGGCGGGATTGCAGGAGCATTACCTCCCGTTATTGGTTGGGCTGCAGTTACCAACGATATTAGTTGGCAAGCTATGGCAATGTTTTTAATAATGTTTATTTGGCAACCACCCCACTTTTGGGCGTTAGCCTTACTACGTGTAGACGAATATCGTCGAGCTAATTTACCAATGCTACCGGTTGTTAGTGGCATGGAAGTCACCAAATTCAGAATGTTGCTTTACACCATCGTGCTAATTCCAGTTAGTACCACCATGTATTGGTTTAATCTTTCAGGCCCTATCTATCTCGTTGCCGCTTTAGTCTTAAGCATTATTTACTTAGTAATCACTATAGATTTTGCTCGCAAACCGATTACTCACCAAAGCACAAAACGTTTATTTGGCTTTTCGATTATTTACCTATGCAGCTTATTTGTATTTATCTTTGCAGATTGCCAATGCAATGGTGCTATATAACCTGGCTAGCCAACCTGCTCCCCGCAGCCCTGTTTGCTAGGATGCATTCTAAAAATTTCGTGCTTTATCGCCACCCACACTGCCTAGAATAAAGCTCGCATACAAATTCCTGTCTAGATTTAATTATCGTTATCTTTAAACTCAGGCAAATAGCACTCACGACGAATATAGTCTTTGTCGATTTGGTAACTCCATTAATAATGGCGAATTACTGAGAAACGCACCTAACTATTCGTTACAGATTTTAGCCAAACGGCCGATATATATTATAAGCAGCACTATCGTGTTTACATGCTATGACTATGAAAGCATATATATTCACAATTACCTTATATCTCATGACTTCCCAGCATGTATACGCTGCAGTGACCACTATTAGATGCGATTACGACACCTTCGCCTCAGTTCAAAAAGTTGAACAAACTAACGAAATCATGCAGTTAGTATTCACGGTAGATACGGAGACCAGTGAAGCACAAGTTGTTCGCAAAACGGGCGTAAAGGATGTTGATCTATATCCTACCGGTGGCGGGTTTACTTTTATCGAAGTTAATGAACGTGGCAATGTACTCACAACCACTGTTGATATCCATGGCAAAACAGCGCATAGCAGAAATACAATTTTAGATAGCGAACTTATCCCTAGTCAGTTTTATGGTACCTGTGACTACGAACAATAAATTCATTTTTTAGTTTTTATCCCTGGTCATGAACTTCACATGGACTGCGTAAATAATCGGGTACATTTGGAGGACAAATTCCACAAGCCTCATTTCCGGGAACCGCAAAATCAATTTTTCTTGGGTAAGGCAAATCCAAGCTATTCATGATAGTAACAAACTCTTCTTTAGGTATATCATTTCCTAATCTAGGATTACGCGCCTTCTCTTGAGCAATACTAGTTACATGATGTCCTGCATAGTCATGCGCAGGATAGACTAAAGTCTCACCAGGCAAAGAGAATAGTTTCTCGTGGATACTATCAAATAGCATTCCTGCATCGCCAGATTGAAAATCAGTTCGACCACAAGCATCTATAAGCAAGGCATCCCCTGTAAACACCATCTGTTGTGATCCTTGATCAATTAAATATGCATAATGGTGATCCGTGTGTCCTGGTGTGAACAATGGATGTAGTTCTATTGAGCCTATACGGAAAACCTTACCCTCTTCAATCTGCATATCTGCGCAGGGCAACTCAGCCTGTTTTGGATAAACAATTTCACTTCCAGTCAACGCCTTAAGTTTTGTAGCGCTAGTGAGATGGTCCGCATGTATGTGTGTATCGATAGTGTAAGTGAGCTTTAAGCCTAGCTGTTGAATAATCTCTAAATCACGCTCCATAGTCTCTAATACAGGGTCAATGAGTG
>CAYXVH010000092.1:0-4457 GCA_964468615.1 uncultured Thiotrichales bacterium
CTCCAGGCTCTTCGCCATGTAGCCCACCCCCAGCAGTGGTTGTACTTCGAGAAGTAATACGATGCTTCACCACACCACTGACCATTCTGGAAATTGTTTCCAGTTATTACTGAGACACGCTCGTCGTTTTCATAGCGCTCAATTAGCACATCGCAGAACCTGAAAAAATCAGGATGCGCGAGGCAATCATCTTCCAGTACGATGGCACGGTCCACATTTTCAAACACCCAATTCAAGCCACTACTCACTCGCTGCTTTAGTCCCATATTAGAATCGGCATAATGACGACGCACCTCACACGGCCAGTCAACTTGCTCGACGATTTCACGTACCTGCGCACAGCGCTCAGCGTCCGTTGGGTGACCAGTACGTGGTCCATCGGCGATGATGAAGAGTTGCGTTGGTCGATGTTCGCGCAGCACCGCGAAAGTCTGCTCGGTGGATTGCGGTCGGTTGAAGATGATGTAGGCGACCGGGGTTTTGATCATAATTTTATGCCTGTTGGCCCGAACTCTTAATTGATTTAACGTTCCCTCTCCCGCAGAAGCATAAACCCTTCTGCAAAATCAAAGCCTGCCCAAGCACCACAAACCTCAACCTGTGCTCGCAGTGCTCTGTCACTCCTCGGAAATATGAAAGGGTGCCCCCCGCGTAACCGGCCCGCATCGCAATTAATTAAAATAGCGCACGTGCAGAGAATTCAACAGCACTAATGAACAGTATTCTCATTGCTCAGGGTAATCGTGAAAATGTTTCTTCAGGAGATCATCCAGCGAGCGCTGCTCTAGGACCTTGACGATGGCTTCGCTAGCACCGCCATTACCATAGGGATTCTCAACATTACTTAACTGTGCATCAAACTCCTTAGAGTAGAGTTGTTCTAATGCACAACGTATTGATTCACGATCTGGTTCGCAGTCGATCACGCTTTCTGCACGAAGTCGTCCATGTTGTCGAACACCGACATTAATAGTGCCTTTCTTAAAACTCGGCACTTCCAACAAGCCGCTTGATGAATTACCAATCACACCATCGAAATGCTCAATGCAAGATAAATAGCGCAGCTGACCCAGTGAGGTATAGGCTCGCGCCTGAACTCGATGCTCACAAAACTCTTCAACCTGTGCGAACAACAGCCGTCCTTCTGGGTCGGAGTTGGGCATAGTAAAAACTATGTGCGTATTATCTAATTCAGATAAAGCAGCAAGCAATTCATTCATTTGTATTTCACTAGTCTCATGCTCAAGAGTGACAGGATGAAAAGTAACCAACAAATTCCTTGGGCCCAATTTAAAATCTAGCGCTGCCTCTAACTCAGCACGACTTAACAGCTCAAGACGCATTATATTATCAATCCCAAGCCCACCTACACAGAAAACTTTTTCGGGCGCTTCACCAAGCTGGATCACTCGGCGTCTATACTCTTCAGCTGCAACAAAGTGTAAATGTGACATCTTGGTAATACTGTGGCGGATGGCCTCATCAAATGCACCTTCCGTTCTTTCGCCACCATGTAAATGAGCTATTGGAATCTGCGCAATCATAGCTGCAGATGCGGCGGCGAAGATCTCATAACGGTCACCCAGAATCAGCATAAGGTCTGGCTGCAATTCGGCCAACGCATCAGCGAAACCAATCATCCCTAGCCCCATGGACTTGGTCACACCAATTACTGTACCTGAACTTAATAACATGTCGACTTTGCAGTCAACACGGAAACCATCAGACTCAATATCGCGTATTGTATACCCGTAATCTGGCGACAAGTGCATACCAGTTGCAATAATCTGCAACTCAAGACGAGTAGACTCCTGAATAGACCTCATCAACCAGGACAATAGTCCATATTCTGCTCGTGAGCCTGTAACCACACAAATTCGTTTTTTCATTTGGCTCTGTATTAATTGATCAATAATGTTCTATTTCTTTGACAATTCCAATATAAAGGATGAAGAGCAAGGTACAGCCCACTTACTATCTGCGTAATCATCAATCGCATGGTTTATTTTATCTATAAGCTCGTTATGAATATTGGGATCTAGAATTGACATTTTTGCCGGATGAAATCGAACCGCATTTACATCTTGAATTTCTAACCCATTATTAATCGCACGCATGGAAAGATCACACACTGAATATTGAATTCTCTGTGATACTGAAACAGGGGATGTCTGAGGTAATTCTTCCGGGTATGCCCAATTAATAAACGGTTCTATTTTTTTAACATTATTTAGTGAATCTAGAAAACAATCGTCAGCAATCCATTTTTCAATATTAGTAACCTCTGATGCCAGTTTATCGTATTCACCTAGACTCACTTCAAGATCAGTAAAATCATTTTCAGAAAAAATATTAAACAACCGATTTCTGGATCCAATATATGCACGGCCTCTGGGGCGTAATATTCTTGTTACATTTTTGAGGAAAATATCTAACTCCGAAAGAGTTAGATACTCTATCAACCCAAGGGCAGAAAATACATCTATCGAATTTGACTCAATATCAATCAGTGTATCAATATCACCTTGCAAAACTTTCGAATTTTTTTCGAATCGTGCATCGATTGCAGACAGAGTAGCATCAACCATCGCAGGCGCAACATCAATAGCAATAACCTGAATACCCATACTTGCAGAAACAGAAGCTAATTCTCCTGTTCCACATCCAAAATCCAAATGCGTAAAGTCATGCTTTGATATGCTGGAATTACTATGGTCAACTAAACCGCGTATTTTATTTGCAACAAGCCTAACTCTCTGTGTTGTAGTGCCATAAATACTGTCATTAAAAAGCGACCGCCAGAATTCAGCATTATTGTTGAAGTAATCCCTGGTTTCTTGTGTTTTATCCGACATCACATTGATCCTTATAAATTAGATATATCAACTCTTGGTTCCGTTAAATATTTAAGGTCTGCATTGGGAGTAATATCATCTATAACCACCCCTCCTACACAATCACTTCTCATTCCCAGTTTTTTAAGGAGTTCAGCGCTCCAGTTTCCGTGCGGATAGCAAACTGTCCATTCTTTATCCAAAACATCAATATGGCGCAACACATTAATAGATTCATGTATATCGTTCCATGCATCATCCTCAGATAATTGACCCAGCCATTTATGACTATGACTATGGCTACCCACCTCAAAACCCGCGTGATGCATCTCTTTCAACTCGTATTTACCGCAATAAAATTTCTGTGCAAATTTATAGAATCTTTTTTTAAACGCCTCGTCCATACAGTCTAGTGCTGAGCATATGAGTTTATGCGATTGAGATTCTGAAAGTTCAACTTCCAGTATTCGTTTCGTTAGCAAAACTTCATAATTATCAAGACCGGCCCAACCAGCGAATTTTTTCGCCCACTGATCAACCGATTCAACACCAAATTCCAACCCTATCAAATTGAATAGTTTCTCAGAGAACATTTTCTCGTCATGGACCAGAGAGCTTGCTATTTGATACTGATGTATTGGCAGGGCTTCAGGGTTCTGCAATTCAAGGAATCTAGTTATAGAATAGAAAGAGGCTGTGACTCCTAAATCATTTAATGTCGGTGCAACCACGTTGAAATGGTCAAGAGTAGCGTCATCAAATGTGTAACAAACCAATTTATCTTTTGCTTTCGGATCAGTTCGTATAATTTTTGAATAGTCACGGCAGGTAACGAATTTTTTTCCCAACCTAAGGTACTTATTAGTTATATAAATTAATTTTTCGCGCGAGCAATAGTATCTTGGACGATAACTGCTAACAGAACTATCAGTCTCGTCAAAAACATAATGAAACATCACAATCATTTATAAACGACACATAAATAGAGATCGAATATCTGTCCTAGCCCATTAGTCAACATACGCTTACCATTTGCCAGGTCTATAGTCCACGAGCGGAACGGATCAGGCTGTTTTTCAAGTTCAAATGGCATCTCGAATCGATAAAAACTCGTTTTGCAACCAATAGATTCCAGCTTGGTGGTAACGGAGCTAGTCGATACCAGGTTGAAATAAGTATTATCATATTTGGTCACCTGAGAATCAGATTTCGACGCTGATACCGCCACATCAACTGGCTCCGGGTTAAATAAATCAAAAACCAGCCCCACTCCCCCATCCTTTATGTATGAGGAAAATTGGGGTACCCAATCATTAATATATTTAAAACGACCATTAACACCTACCAGTGAAATCACATCTGTGCTCGGCGGGATTACTGAAGCCTCTACGTCAGTAAAGTCTTCGACAGAAAATTGAATATCAGGATATTTTTCTCCAGCCAACTGGATAAGTTCAGGGGAAACATCGGTACCTGACACTATCAACCCCGGGAATCTAGTACTCAAGTAATGAAGAAACTCACCTGAACCACACCCAATATCATGCCATGACTTAAAATCACATGATAAATTATCAACTATGTCAGCGATAAATTTAAATGTTTCTTTAGGTTCTGAAGGGG
>CAYXVH010000093.1:0-5432 GCA_964468615.1 uncultured Thiotrichales bacterium
ACGAATCCGACTTAGTAAAAATATTATGGGAAGCCTGGTTAAACCAGATTACTGATGAAGACTTTATTGACCCTACTCAAGCATATGCAAGTGCATTAAATAGCATCTGCACTTCTGAGAATGACATCTTTTACTGCATAGGCTTAGATCAATTATCTAAACTTGAATGTGATTTCTTAAATAGAACTGAAAAACAATCAAAATTATTATTTTATTCATACGCCAGTAATTCTGACAGCTCAATTCGTACTGATTCATGGTTAAATAAGCACACAAGCTCTGATACGCAGCTTAATTTTCACCAGTTCGAAGACAGCACCTCATACTCAACATTATTAGATACCGTTTTTATCGAAAATGATCTAAATATAAAACAACGAGCAGAATCTTTCGCTGCAGATCATCTCGACCCTTTGAACGAGCATTTAAGTATCTATAAGAGCAATAACTTTGAACAACATACTAAGGCGATAGATATCCAAATTCGCATTTGGATCAATGAAAACAAACAGAATATTGGTGTCGTCACCACTGATCGCAAACTAGTGCGAAGATTACGCGCCGTACTTGAACACGCCAACATTTCAGTTAACGATGCAGCAGGCTGGGCATTAGCCACTACCAGTGCAGCCGTAGTTGTAGAATGGTGGCTACAGTTAGTGGAAGAAAGATATCCCGCAAAACAACTCCTAGCTCTTGCAAACTCGCCTTTTTTCCCTATCGAAGATAGCGACTTACATGAAAAAGCCATTAATGTTTTTGAAAAAGAAATAATTCTTGCATTTAACTTGCATAGTGGAATTCATCGTTATCGTGACGCAATCGAGAAGATACAAGCAAGAAGTAAAACTATAGATCAATCCGTTTTTGATTACCTCACTGATCTACTTGATACGTTTGAGACCAGCGCACAATTACTGGCAAAGTTACATAGCCATAAAACCTACCCACTACATCGCTTCATAAATGAATTATTAAATAGTTTAAAACCAATCGGCATTTACACCACTCTAAATAATGACGATGCTGGGAAGCAGATTATCGACTTATTTGAAGACCAGGTTGCTCATTTCAAGTTAGTTGATAACAAAATGAGCTGGTCAGAATCAAGACGTTTTATGTCTAGAATATTTGATCAGCAAAATTACAAGCCCCCCACATCAAAAACTAAGGTAACTTTTTGCAGCTTAGAACAAAGTCGTTTACAAAGTTTCGATACCTTAGTGATTGCATCAATGGATAAGAACAACTTTCCTGGAACGACTAATAATTATGTGTTTTTTAACGAGCAAGTTAGAACGGAATTAAATATTCCAACCTGGCGTGACGACCATGCACGACATCTACATCAGTTCCGTAGCTTATTAGATGCTGCTGAAGAAATTCTAATAACGGTTCAAACCGAACAAAATGGTGAAAGCACGACACCTTCTCCATGGCTTGAAGCAATCGAGACATTTTACCGCATGGCTTATAACAAAGATTTGAAAAATTCCAACTTAGAATATTTAGTAGAACAAGAAATCACTAGCGTTGCACAAATGTCAGAAATTCCTTACCCCACACAATCCACTCAGCCTAGCCCTGTGCTAATTCCTGAACTTAAGCCAGAAAACATTTCAATCTCTCAATACCAAAGTTTAGTGAACTGTCCGTATCAATATTTTGCGTTAAGCTGTTTGAAGCTAACGCAAACAAATGAACTAAAGGAAGAGTTAGGTAAAGCTGATTTTGGAAGCTTAGTGCATCAATGCATCCATGCATTTTTTAGCAACCTTCCTTCCCTACCGGGTCCTTTTACCCATAAAATTACTACACATAATCGTCAAGAAGCCGAAGACACGCTACGCTCAATTAGTAAACAAGTATTCTCACAGTCTACTGATTTAGAATCAAACGATGGCTTTAATAATGAACTATGGTTACAACGTTGGCTGAATTTAATTCCTAAGTTTATAGATTGGGAAATTAAACGTCAGTCGAACTATACTCCACAACATCATGAAGCTTCAAAAAAAATTAATATTATTGAATCTTCTCAAGCACATGGAAGGCTAGACCGGATAGATAAATCTGCAGATGGATATGCCATAATTGATTACAAAACAGGATTAACACCTACCAAAAAAAGCATTATTGCTGGTGAACAAGTGCAACTACCTATGTATGCATTACTAAATGAAAGCAATACAGATAAAAAAACTACACAGGTTGAATTTGTCGCTATTGGCGATAGTAATACGGTTAAAAGTATAGCGGCGATTAAAGATGATGAGCTAGATAATTTAAAAAATGAGCATCTTCGCCGTCTACAGTCATTCTTTAAAAGTCTTAACCAAGACACATCTTTTACCGCACTTGGTAACAATGATACTTGCGAAAGGTGTGACGCTTTTGGTGTATGCAGGAAAAGTTTTTGGGCTCGTTAAGCACGAATACAATAAATGTTTATGAAAACAATTGTGTTAGCAATATTACTGTTAAGTTTTACTCTCTATTCATGCAGCGACTCATCTAACAACCTAAATCCGTTATCAAGTGATGCCACGATACTTGCTTTTGGTGACAGCTTGACCCATGGCACAGGTGCTGATAATGGTGAAGACTACCCTACGCTATTAGCCAAACTGACAAACATTAATGTAATCAATGCAGGAGCACCTGGCGAAGTCAGTAGCAAAGGACTAGAACGATTACCTGCTGTACTCGACGAACATAATCCGGATCTTCTTATTCTTATTCATGGAGGCAATGATATATTAAGAAAGCTTTCTCGCCATGAGCAAAAAAGTAATTTATCAGCAATGATTGAATTAACGAAAACGAGAAATATAGATATCGCTATGCTGGGTGTGCCTGAACCAGGTATTTTTCTAAAAAGTGCTGAAATTTATGAACAGCTTGCGAACGAAACTAATATTCCAATCGACCTTTCTCTGCTGCCCGATATTCTTGGTGATAACTCGCTAAAATCAGATATTGCACATCCTAATGCAAAAGGCTATCAACAAATGGCTGAGGGAATATTTGAGTTTCTTAAAGACAACGGTGCATTGTAATTTTACGTAGTTGAAGCAAGTATAAGTTTTACTATCAATATCATCCCAACAATAAATGCTACTGTCAGTACTAGTCCAACGATTATAAATTGCGCAGGATTACCCTGCTGAAAATCACGCTTGCGATTTTTATCGCTTTGCACGCCAAAGAAACTAGCCAATACACTTTTAAATGTGTCAATTAAAGTTGGTTTTCTGTCTTCCATATGCAGTCCTTTATGAAAAGTACTCACACATTTAAAATCATCAGTTATGTAAAAGATATATTCCATTTGTAGCTAATTCACTCAACCGCTCACAGCAATTTCATCCTCATCAAAATATAATTCGTCACTGCTAGTGAGAATGAAACGGTAAATTTATTTTGTTGACCTAATAACGGATAAAAGTTGGGTATCGATTATTTTTTTATTATATTTCTTCGTTGCATAAAGTTGTTCATCAGCTCGTTTGTATACGACTTCAAACTCGGGAATTTCGTCTTCTTTAAGGCTGGCATATCCTGTACTAACCAACACAGGCATTCCATTGGCAGCTTTCAATAATGCAGGATCAGTTTGCAAATGACGAAGACATCGATCAATGAATTCTTCAAACTTATCACCCGTATAAAGTACTGCAAATTCATCCCCGCCCAAGCGTATCAGATGTGCATTACCTGGGAGATGTTCTAAAAATATAGTGGTTAGCCGCCTTAACACCTCATCTCCAAGGTGATGCCCAAAGGTATCATTTAAAAATTTAAACGAGTCCACATCTAAGACCGCTAATTGCAAGACCTTATGCTCACGACGAGCCGTTTGAACAATATCATCAAAGTTTTGATCTAAATATCGACGATTCCATGCCCCGGTTAAAGGGTCTCGTGTGGAAAGTAACTGTAACTTTCGATGGGCATTTTCTAATTTATAGCGCGTACAAATATCGTTTTTACGAGCCAGTGTGTTGCGCATGATGGTAAAGATCGCGATCGAGGCAGAAGCGATAGTCAAAAATTGCATGGTCCATAGTGTTTCAGAATCGAATCGCCCTTCCACGCTCAAAGATGAAAACGTAAATAAAGCGTAAATAAGCAGCGCGGTTATGCCTGCTTCACGCAAGCCCCAAGGCATAAGCGGCATCACCATAAACAACAACACAATGTTTGCCATTAAACCTGCATGCATCGTGCCCGTTCGATGTGCAATGGTCATAATGGCGACGCTTGTTACCACTAAAAGCATAGTGCTTAATAAATTCAATGCTGGAATTGTATTCACAAATTTTGCTGATACCACAATGTGTAAAGAAAGCAATACAAGCAATCCGCAGGTATAAAAAAAACTCTCATGAAAGTTAAAACGGTAGTACAACACCACAGCAGCAATTTGAGTCAACAAGGTTAAAATCGACATGGTGACAATTCCTTTGCGTGTTTCCTTGAGCATGAGGTTTTCGGCATAGGTACTCATTTCAGTTTGTCCAAGATTGGTGACGGACCACGTATTGAAAATTAAAGTTTTGACACGCTGCCATAGCAAGTCCCAAGTTGTGGTGGGTATCGGCATTGGCTCTTTTATTTCAGGGTCTTGCATATTTTTATCCATTGTCTTTCCTCAAAAAAAGTCTGTCCCCATTACGGTGCGCACTCGATCTGGATGTTGTCGAACCACACGTAATCGGAACCACCCATACTCGACGAGGTCTTGAAGCGGATACGCGTGTTGGCCGAGGCAAAACTGCTGATGTCGTGGCTGGTCGACACGTAGTTGCTGTCACTGCCTGAGCCCTGGTGGCGAGTCAGCTCCGTCCACGGTCCACTCGCACCGTTGGCGGAGACCTCAACGCTCGTGTAGTCGTTGGCGCTATCAAGGTTTACGCGTCGGTAGTCGTAGCTGAGCGTGGCGCTGGCCGCGCCGGTCAGGTCGGCCTCGCGCTCGACGCCCTCACCGCTGTTGTTGTTGTCGCGGGTCTGCAGCTGGTAGTTGCTCACATTGGTACTAACCCGAATGTCGCCGGAAGTTGCGCCGTCGCTCTCGCCGACTTCCAGCCAGTCCCCGACCCAGCTCAGCGTGCCGTCGCTGCCGGAGAATGTCGTGGCGTTGAACTCATCAAGGAACACTCCGTTGCAGGATCCACCGCCACCACCACCACCACCGCCACCGCCACCGGTGGTGTCAATCAGCACGTTGTCGACGTACAAAGCCGTTTCGTACAAAACATTGCTGGTGCTAAATCGAATTTGGGTGTTCGAGGCAATGTACGCGCTGATGTCGAAGCTGTCGGATTGCTGACCAGAATCCTGAGTTGACATTTCGTAGGTCTTCAGGGGCGCGAAGATCACGCCGTCACGAGAGGCTTCAAGCGTGATGGTGCCGCCAATCGGGCTGGAGA
>CAYXVH010000094.1:0-3710 GCA_964468615.1 uncultured Thiotrichales bacterium
TACGCAGTCAATGCATCGCATTCATAAGGCTTTAGTTGCTCATCCTTGTCTAATACTGCATTTTTAGGCAGTACTTTATGAAACTGTTTTGCAAGATCTACAGTTGAGATTGAATCATGCATCTATTACTGAACTTCTTTAATGAATACCATTTCGTTGTATCGCAATATACCATTGATTGATACCATTCGTGACCAATGATAAGCATACAAAAATAGGAGAAGGCTTTGATTCTGGTGGGAGTTGCCATAGGTGGAGCGATAGGCTCGGTCTTGAGGTATTTAATTCAAATACAATCTGCTCAATGGTTTGGGACCTCTTTCCCATATGGAACCTTGTTGGTGAATGTTGTGGGCTCGTTATTGATTGGTTTCCTATCTTTCGCGCTACTAGAGCGGATTAGCGTTTCTGAAGAAGTCCGGTTTGCCATTTTAGTCGGCGTGTTAGGTGGTTTTACAACTTTTTCTACTTTTTCATTAGAAACGTTGAATCTAATTCTACAGGGTAATTTTATAAGTGCTGTAGGAAATGTGCTTATAAGTGTCGGTTTGTGTTTACTTTCTTGTTTTCTAGGCTTGAGTCTCGCTCGCGCCATCTAATTTTTTAACTCACACTTTATATCTATAGAATTATGTTAGATCCAAAATTATTACGCTCAGAATTTGATGAAGTGGCTAAACATCTAAGCCGTCGTGGGCTTAATTTAGACAAACAACGCTTTACGGAATTAGAAGAGCAGCGTAAAAGCTTGCAAGTTCAAACTGAAGATTTGCAAGGTCAACGTAATAAAAATTCAAAGCTGATTGGTCAGGCAAAATCTAAAGGAGAAGATGCCAGTGAAGTAATGTCGGCGATGGAAAAGATTAATCAGGATCTAAAACTTAATGAAACTAAGTTAGAAGCCTTGCTGAGCGAAATTCAAACTTGGATGCTTGAATTGCCAAATCTTCCTGACGCGTCAGTACCAGATGGAAACACGGAAGATGATAATCAAGAAATGCGCAAGTGGGGTGAGATTCCAAGTTTTGATTTTGAAGTCAAAGACCATGTTGATTTGGGTGAGAATATAGGTGGCTTAGATTTTGAGACTGCAGCGAAAATAACCGGCAGTCGTTTTGTCACTATGCATGGTGGAATTGCTAAGCTGCATCGCGCACTGATTCAATTCATGATTGATACCCATAGTTCAGAACATGGTTATAAAGAGGTATATGTGCCTTTTATCGTAAATGCTCAGAGTCTTACCGGCACAGGTCAATTGCCTAAATTTGAAGAAGATCTTTTTAAACTTAATCATGAAAATGATTATTATTTAATTCCAACCGCTGAAGTACCTGTAACTAATATTTGGCGCGATCGTATTGCAAAGGAAGAAGAGCTGCCGATTAAATATGTTTGTCATACACCATGTTTTCGTTCCGAAGCAGGTTCTTATGGTAAAGATACACGTGGAATGATTCGACAACATCAATTTGAAAAAGTAGAAATGGTGCAACTTGTTAAGCCTGAATCTTCTTGGCGTATGTTAGAAGAATTAGTAGGTCATGCAGAAAAGATTTTACAAAAACTAAATCTTGCATATCGAGTGGTAACACTATGCACAGGTGATCTAGGGTTTTCTTCTGCTAAAACCTATGACATAGAAGTATGGTTGCCAGCACAGAATACGTACCGCGAAATTTCTTCTTGTAGTAATTTTTTAGATTTTCAGGCGAGAAGATTAAAAGCTAGATGGAAAAATACTGCTACGAATAAATCAGAACATTTGCATACTTTGAATGGATCGGGTTTAGCAATTGGCAGAACGTTAGTGGCTATCCTTGAAAATTATCAAGATAAAGATGGAAATATTAATATTCCTGAAGCATTGAAGCCCTATATGCAGGGGCAGAATAAAATTACCAAAGAAAATTAAACGGAAATAAAAAAGCCAGCGCGGGTTGGGGCGCGCTGGCTTCGAGACCTACATTAAATTAATAACGTAGGTTTGGGGACTCGGTTTGCTGTAAGCAGCATACTATAACTAAGAATAGTACATCACAGCAGTTACTAGCAATTATTATAGCTTGCAATATACAACTATTTACATTACAGCGATATTATAATAATTCACATACTAGTTTGCGTACTGTAAAGCAATTTTGAAGATGTGTTCACAAATAAATATATGCCCTCAATAAACCAATTAAAAACACATTTTCCGAGTACGGGAAAAATAGAATGGATAGGTTTAAGAACCACAAAAAATAAAGAGATAATTCAGGTTGATACAGCGGAGGCATTATACGACCACGGTTTAGTTGGAGATAAGTCTGCACAAAAAACAGGTAGCAAAAGACAAGTTACGCTAATTCAAGCTGAGTACTTTCCTATTTTGGAGTCTTTTTTACATAAAGAGAAAATTTTACCCGAAACACTGAGACGAAACATTGTTGTTTCAGGAATTAATTTAAGTGTATTGCTTAAAAATTGCTTAAAAATTAATGACGTAGTTTTTGAAATTACCGGGAATTGCGCGCCATGCAAGAAAATGGAAGAAGCTTTAGGTTTCGGAGCATTTAATGCCATGCGTAATCATGGTGGGGTAAATGCGGTAGTTAGAAAAGGTGGGGTTATAAATGTCGGTGATGAGGTGCATGTTTGCATGGAAGCACCGACCAAAGATTCACCGCAGACAATGCTGCTTTAGGACAGCTAGGGTTTTATTCTTGTTTTAAAAACGCAACAAATACAAACATCCAAGCCGCAATAAAAGCTAAACCGCCAATTGGTGTAATCATTCCTAATTTTGAAATATCGGTGAGACTAAGGGCATAAAGACTGCCACAAAATATAATAATTCCAAACAACATCAAATAAACGGCTATTTTTAACGCTTTGGAAGGAGGACGATTCTTGATAAGTAGCCCGATGATAATTAAACCAAGAGCGTGATACAGGTGGTAATCTACCGCCGTGTTGAATATTGCAAGCATCCGTACGCTCAAGGTGTTTTGTATTGCGTGAGCTGCAAACGCACCCAGCAAAATCGCTAGAACAGCATTGCCAGCACCGAGAAGGATCGCTAATCTTGACATCTTGTAATTTTGCCTGAATTTACTTGTAGAGGGAGAAAAATTGTCTATGCCTTCATTTGATACTGTTTCCGAAGTGGACGCACATGAGTTGGGTAATGCTATTGATCAAGCCAGTCGCGAAATTTCGACACGTTTTGATTTTAAAGGCTCTAATGCCAAAGTAACTCAGGAAGAGCCTAATATACGCATTGAAGCTAAATCAGAATTTCAGCTAGATCAGGTCTACGATATTTTAATCACAAAAATGTCCAAACGGGGCATTGATGTAATGTGTTTAGAACGTGGCAAGGTGGAAGAAGCGAATTTGTGCGCTCGTCAGCAGATTATTCTTCGACAGGGAATAGATAAAGAGTCTGCCAAGAAAATGGTGAAACTGATAAAAGATTCTAAAATAAAAGTACAAGCTGCCATTCAGGGTGAAAAGCTACGTGTGACAGGTAAAAAGCGGGATGATTTGCAAAATGTGATGAGTCTTCTCAAAGATTCAGATTTAGGGATTCCACTGCAATTTAATAACTTTCGTGACTAGGACTTTGGTGATTTCATTTAGGATAAGTTAGTTTAAAAATCTCATATATATAATTGAAATCAATAAAAAAAGCCTCTCAAATTAGAGGCTTTTTTTAAATATAG
>CAYXVH010000095.1:0-9612 GCA_964468615.1 uncultured Thiotrichales bacterium
ATGTAAATTTTTAAATTCAACACGGTTTTTGATTTCTTGTTTACTAAGACTAAGTGCCTTGATGATTTCGGCTATTACCATGCAGGTGCTTTTGTAATGATTCTTGGCTAAATCAAGACATTCTGATTCTGAATATTCTGGAAACGAAACTTTAATATTTTTCAGAGTGAGTTTTCTACGTACTTTAAATGCATGGAAAAGAAGTAGATAACATAGCCAAGATAAACCATGTAGCAACCAAAGAGGTAGAAATGAAAGTAGTTTAAGAAGAGGGATTAAAAGTTTAGGCATGTTGAGGAGCGCGCTATTTCAGCAAGTTCTGGGTCATTATACTTACGATATAAAATTTGTTAATAAGCTCTATGAGCTAATAAAAGTTACATGTTTATTGCTATTTTTGTTAAGTATATTCGGTAATTAAGCTGCTTATTTGAAGTCAGTCAAAACATTTCGATAGCTGTAGGGTCATAATAATAAGACTCATCATGATCGTACAGGGAAGGTAGCGAAAATGAATTGGACATTCTATGTGACATTGGGCGTGATCAAGTTGTCTCTAGTAGGTGGTTTGATTTTGTTATCTGTTTTGGCATTACCAATTATTTTATTATTGCTTTTGTTAGGGGCGTTACTTGGTTACTTAAGAGATGTTGAGCCAAAATTTTATACCTATAAGTTCCCATCGACTAAACTCGCAAATCTAGATTTTACTAATATTAAAGCAATCTGGTTTTCTTTCTATTCGCAAATCATCATACGATTCCAGCATATTCTAATGGCTATAAATAAAACGAGTCATTAGTTTAAACAATCCTAGGCTGAGAGAGCTCACGCAGAAATTGTTTGTGAGTTAGGCCAATTTCTTAATTCTATATCGCCATTATATTAGGCATTCACTGGGGATGATGGCTAGTGATACACTTGCTTTGTGTGAGCGCCCGTAGCTCAGCTGGATAGAGCATCGGCCTTCTAAGCCGAGGGTCAGAGGTTCGAATCCTCTCGGGCGCACCATTTAATTTATGGCCTGAAAGGCCATAAATTAAATGGTATGTTTGAAGATGTTTGAACCGTAAGGCTCGACAAATCGGCAGGATAGCCGATTTGCACAGCCGAAGGTTGCCTGCAAGGCGAGCTACATGGATGTGGCGAGTGACTCCTCTCGATACTTGTCTGAATCGCTTCGCGATATATTAAATTTGCGCCTAATACCCATGCGCATGTGTCCATTAGGTAACATAGTCAATCTATCCAGAAATACGTTAAGATCCTTGTTCTCATTATTGTGAGCGTATCTCAGTTGGTTGAGCGCAGGATTGTGATTCCTGTGGTCGTGGGTTCAATCCCCATCGCTCACCCCACCTAATTATTCTCTAATTTCATGCCCTAATTATTTACAGGGAAATTTTATTTTTGATGCACCATTCGATTACTTCCGTGGTGTCAAAAATATAATCTTTTGAAGTTGTTGGCTGCGTAGTGTTTTTTTTCGGTTTAATAGAAAAAGGTAATCCCTGATCGGCCCAGGTATCGATTTTAGTTTGGCTGACACCAAAAATAGCCGCCAAATCGGAACAGTTCACTTTAAGGCCCACGCTTACTCCATATATTTAAATAGGGTTATCAAGTAACGGTTTATAACAAATATCTAATCATTTTGCTCATAATTGACCAATAATTTTGGCTAGTTATTTATCAGTGCCGAAATGTTAGTTCGAATTACTCAGACTAATCGCTATGGGGATCACCTATAATTACAGGCTAAACCCCATGGGCCAATAATGAATCATCTCAAAACAGTGTTTATCTAGCATGAAAATACTAACTAACGGGACGCCTAGCTGGGTAGCAATCTGCATGCTTATCGGTTTGCTTGTGAATACTGAAGTATTTGCAGATCGGCTATTGGACGGCGCCGACAAAATTCCACAACAATGTAGCACAGACTGCAAAACCAGCTACGGGAGCGTGATAGGTAAATCACCCGCGGGTGTGCTTGCATATTCAAACTGTAATTCAGATTGTGTCATTTTTGAGCCTAATAATCTGGACGACATATACACGGGTATAAAGTGGCAGTGTGTTGAATATGCAAGAAGGTGGTTATTGAACGAACAGAGGGTTGTTTTTGGTGATGTAGATATTGCTGCTGATATTTGGGGGATGCAGCAAGTTAATAATCCGTTTAGCAAGCAAGTTTTAAGATTTGAATCTATCGTGAATGGTGCTACTGCATTGCCACAAAGAGGCGATTTGTTAATTTATGGAAAAGACTATCTTGGTACTGGGCATGTTGCTGTAGTGGTGGCGATTGATGAAAAGCTACACAAAATCCAAGTTGCAGAACAGAATTATGCGAATACAAAATGGCAAGCTGAATATGCGCGAGAGATAACTTATTCCGAGTCTGAAAATCTTATCTGGTTATTAGATAGCTATTTAATAGGTTGGAAACGAGTCATTCCTGTAAAATACTAACTAAGAAAATTATTTTAGTGTTGCGCTTTCTGTATTTTTATATTGAGTAGTAAGGCAATAAAGATAGCAATACACGCTGCTGCGAGATAGCCAATCACCTTGTCATAACTTCCAGTTAAAAAAGCATAGTCTGAGTGTACGTTCGTGTCGGTAACTCGTTTGAAAATTTTGATAGTGATTACCCAGCCAGCATGGATGCCGATGCAAAGTGCAATACGGTTAGTACCTATTCTCACAATCGCAAGTAGCGTGCCGGCCAAAAACAAAGCGATAAGCGAATCAATGATCAGGGGAATATTTGCTAATCCAGGCAGTGCATTTTTTAACAGCACAAAACCGCTAGTCCAATTCAACGTTTCCGAATCCAGCTCGATATTGGGCTGAATAAAATGCACCAATGCATAAAATAAACTGGTGACGACAACAGCAAAGATAGCAGAGCTGTGTTTTTTGATTGCCCCTAGCATCGCTCCCCGGAAAAGGGTTTCCTCTAATACGGCAATAATTAAGCCAGAAACTAAAGCAGTAATGACTAGTTTGAGTACATTCAGCAGTGATACTTCCCAGTCCATATCGATGATGCGATTTTGGGTGATCAATAAACCAACTATGACAGGAGACATAATTAAAATGCCAAAGCCTATGCCTTTAGCTAAGTCTCTGAAGAACTGTTTCTTATCCGTGCTATAGCCAATATCTTGCCATGATCCAAAGCCGAGTTTTCTATACAGTGCTATAAATATAATGATTGCCACAATTAAAACGCTGCGGCTGGCAACACGATCAAAATCTAGCTCAAACCAATTAGCCAAAAAGGCATGCAGGGGATATGAAATCGCAGCCCCACTCAAAAGTGCTATTGCAAAATAGGCAATAAAGATTAAAAGTGCGGGCATAGAGGAATTATAAGTTTAATATATCATCAGAATAAATGGCTGTAGCCACATTTCTGATAATTAAATTCGGTTATAATCCTGTATGGCTCATATATATGGGTCTCCTGCCTAGTAAAATATTGCGAGAGTGGCGGAATTGGTAGACGCGCTGGTTTTAGGTACCAGTGGGGCAACCCGTGGGAGTTCGAGTCTCCCCTTTCGCACCATCCTTTGGCAGGATAATTGAAATATGTAAGGAGTGGTGGTCTAGAACAGTACAAACAATGCATCCAAAAGGGCACAATAAAAAGACGCTGAAATTACCCTAATATTTTATAACCATTTAAACAAAAACAAGCTTAATAAAATCTCATGCAAGTATCTCTAGAAACAACGGAAGGCTTAGAACGCAAAATGACGGTAGAAGTGCCGGCTGAAAAAGTAACTTCTGCTATCGAAGCAAAATTAAAAAATCTTAGTACACAGGTGAAAATGTCTGGCTTTCGTCCAGGTAAAATTCCTTTGCGAGTAGTGCGACAGCAATATGGAAAGAAAGTATCTCAAGAAGTAATTGCTGAAACCATGCAAGTAAGTTATCAGGAAGCGGTGATCCAAGAAAAACTTCGACCCGCAGGGGCTCCAAGTATTGAGCCGGTAAATATGGAAGCCAATCAAGATTTAAAATATATCGCAACCTTTGAAGTGTATCCTGAGGTCGAATTAGCCGACGCCAGTAAGTTTGAAATAGAAGTGGCTGAAGTGGAAGTTGCAGAAAGTGACATTGACGATATTGTGGAAAAACTTCTTAAACAAAAGACGAACTGGACAGAAGTTGATCGCAAAGCTAAACAAGATGATCAAGTAACGATGAACTTTGTTGGTAAAATCGATGGCGAAGCATTTCAAGGCGGTAGCCAAGAAAACTTTCCAACCGTAATTGGCTCCAGTAATTTGTTACCAGATTTTGAGACACAGCTTACAGGTGTTGTAAAAGGCGATAAAAAGTCATTCGAAGTAACTTTTCCAAAAGATTATATGCAACAAGATCTTGCAGAGAAGGTTGCCACTTTTGAAATTGAAGTTTTAAAAGTTGAAGAAGGTGAACTGCCAGAGCTTAATGAAGAACTAATTAAAGAATTTGGTATTCAGGAAGGTACGGCAGAAGCTTTTCGCAAGCAGTTAAGCGATAATATGACGCTTGAATTAGAGCAGCGTAAAAAGGCGTTTGAAAAGAACAATGTTATGGAGTGTTTGTTTAAAGAAATTAATGTAGACATGCCAAATGCATTAGTAAATCAAGAGATCCAAGCATTGCGTGAACAGACTATGTCGAAAATGCAAATGCCAGATAACTCTAAGCTTCCTGGAGATGTGCTACCAGATAATTTGTTTGAAGAAGAAGCTAAAAGAAGAATATCGCTAGGCTTGATCATTAGTGAAATAGTGAATAAAAAAGAAATTAAACTCGACCAGGAAAAGGTCGCTCAGCAACTTCAAGTAATCTCTGCTGGCTATGGAAAGCCTGATGAAGTGATTCAATACTACCGCAACAACCGCGAAGCGATGGTGAATGTGGAAATGATGGTTATGGAAGAGCAAGTGGTAGACTATGTGCTAGGCGAGGCTAAGAAGAAGTCTAAAAAATTCAGCTTTGATGAATTTGTTAACAATCAAACTTAAGTTTTCAGCTTAATAAATTAGTAGGAAATAAATATGGCTTACCCAGATTCACAAAATGGTGCGCAACATACACAAGCTTTAGGTCTTGTTCCAATGGTGGTGGAACAATCTGCACGTGGAGAACGTGCCTATGATATTTATTCGCGCTTATTAAAAGAGCGAGTGATCTTTATTGTCGGTCCGATTGAAGATCAAATGGCCAATCTTGTGGTTGCACAATTATTATTTTTAGAATCTGAAAATCCTGATAAAGACATATCGGTATACATTAATTCACCGGGTGGATCCGTTACTGCGGGTATGGCAATTTACGATACCATGCAATTTATTAACCCAGACATTAGTACCTTGTGTATAGGTCAAGCTGCCAGCATGGGTGCGTTATTATTGGCAGGTGGAGCAGCGGACAAACGCTATGCATTACCACATTCAAGAATGATGATTCATCAACCTCTTGGTGGCTTTCAAGGTCAAGCAGCAGACATTGATATTCATGCACGTGAAATTTTAAAAATTCGTGAAGAGCTAAACAATATTTTAGCGAAACATACTGGCCAATCAGTAGAACGCATTGGTGAAGATACTGATCGTGATAATTTTATGGACAGTGTAACCGCAAAAGAATACGGGTTAATTGATGAGGTATTGGATAAGCGCGCAAAAAATCCAGAGAGCTAAAAAGGCTGGCGCCAAAATTCCAGCACTAAAATCAGGAACTTAGCTCGCAAAGAATCAACTCGGAATCAATAGGTTGTGAAGTTGCTCAAATTTTGTTCAAAAAGTGGACACACGGTCCTCTACACAACGCTTAAAATAAGCGTATAGTTGAAGCAACTAGAGTGAATTATCCTTGAGGGATAATGGTTTTCCACATAGAACTTAATTCAAATATCAGCATCTTAGTTTATTAGAAGATGTGCGGTAATTCTTAATGAATGACGACAATACAACCAAGGATCAAGAAAGTGGCAAGCTGTTGTATTGCTCTTTCTGCGGTAAAAGCCAACATGAAGTTCGCAAGTTAATTGCAGGCCCGTCAGTATTTATTTGCGATGAGTGTGTCGAGCTATGTAACGACATTATTCGCGAGGAAATGCAGGATCAGGCGCCAGCCGGCTCCACTAAACTTCCTAAACCAGTTGAAATCAATGCGATTCTAGATGAATACGTAATTGGTCAAGATCGTGCTAAAAAAGTGTTATCGGTCGCGGTCTACAATCACTACAAACGTTTAGATGCAAAGGATGCTAGTAAGAACGCTGTTGAATTAGCTAAGAGTAATATTCTTTTAGTAGGCCCTACTGGTTCGGGTAAAACCTTACTCGCAGAAACATTAGCGCGTTTATTAAATGTGCCATTCACTATTGCAGATGCCACAACGCTAACAGAAGCGGGTTACGTGGGTGAAGATGTTGAAAACATAATTCAAAAGTTATTGCAAAAATGTGATTATGACGTAGATAAGGCGCAAACCGTTATCGTCTATATAGATGAAATCGATAAGATTTCTCGCAAGTCGGACAACCCATCTATCACTAGAGATGTTTCGGGTGAAGGCGTGCAACAAGCGTTGCTAAAGCTTATTGAAGGCACTATTGCATCAGTACCTCCACAAGGTGGAAGAAAACATCCGCAACAAGAATTCTTGCAAGTAGATACTAGTAATATTTTATTTGTTTGCGGCGGTGCGTTTGCGGGTTTAGATAAAGTGATACGTGACCGAACAGAAAAAGGTGGTATTGGTTTCTCAGCAGAATTGCGTAGCAAAGAGAAAAAAGTAAACATTGGCGAGATTTTGCATAATGTTGAGCCGGAAGATTTAATTCGCTACGGACTGATTCCTGAATTCGTGGGTCGTCTACCGGTGGTAGCTACCTTAGAAGAATTGGATGAAGAAGCACTCGTGCGGATTCTCACCGAACCTAAAAATGCAATCACTAAACAATATAAACGCTTATTCGATATGGAAGGCGTTGATATAGAGTTTAGAGAAAATGCACTGTATGCCGTAGCGCGTAAAGCCATGGACCGTAAAACCGGTGCCAGAGGTTTGCGTACTATTCTAGAAAATGTATTGCTAGACACCATGTATGACCTACCTTCTCAAGACAGCATCAGTAAAGTGGTGGTGGATGAAGGCGTGATTACCGGTGACTCTAAGCCTTTTCTAATCTATGAAGGCACCGAGTACGAAAAGGCTGCCTCTGACGACTAATTGGTTAATAAATGGGCAAAATAACTCTATTTAGCTTATTTATGTGCGCAGTCAGCCACGCTGGCCTTGAATTCCCTACAAAATATCCCCATATTTTGTCTTATCGCTATAATTTCATAACTACAAAACTAATTGATTTAATCAACCAATTCGCCTCAAGCTAAATAAACAGATTTAACCAACGGTATATAAAACATATGAGTGAAGATTCTAGTTCAAACAATGCATCAGACGATTTAGTTGACGATTTAAGTCAGACGGTACCGGTATTACCGTTGCGCGATGTGGTGGTCTATCCGCACATGGTCATTCCTCTTTTTGTTGGGCGAGAAAAGTCTATCCAAGCTTTGGATGCGGCGATGTCAGATAACAAACAAATTTTGTTAGTCGCGCAAAAGAGTGCAGAAATTGATGACCCTCAAATAGATGAGATTCATCAAATTGGAACACTTTCTACTATTTTGCAATTGCTCAAGCTTCCAGATGGAACTATTAAAGTACTGGTTGAAGGTGTGGAGCGTGCAGAAGTTATTAATTATTTAGAAGGCGATGAATTTTTCAGTGCACAAATTGCGTTGCTAGAAAGCGATGCAGCAGATGATGAAAAAGAACTAGAAGTATTAGCGCGCTCAGTAACCACTCTGTTTGAGCAATATGTAAAGCTAAACAAAAAAGTACCCCCTGAAGTATTAACTTCTTTGGCAGGTATAGATGAGTCATCACGGCTGGCTGACACCATTGCTGCACACATGTCGCTAAAGCTTGATGAAAAGCAACACGTATTAGAGATAAGAACCGTACAATTGCGTTTAGAGCACCTGATTAGCTTGATTGAAGGTGAGTTAGACGTATTGCAGATTGAAAAGCGTATTCGCGGACGTGTTAAACAACAGATGGAAAAATCTCAACGCGAGTACTACTTGAATGAGCAAATGAAAGCCATTCAAAAAGAATTAGGTGAGATTGAAGATGTGCCAAATGAAGTTGATGAGCTGGCGGATAAAATTGAAAAAGCGGGCATGTCGAAAGAAGCTAAAGAAAAAGCGGATTCAGAATTAAACAAATTAAAAATGATGTCGCCGATGTCAGCAGAAGCAACGGTGGTGCGTAACTACATAGACTGGTTAGTCGGTGTACCATGGAAGAAAAAATCCAAGGTGCGCAAGGATCTTGCAGCTGCAGAAGACATTCTTGAAGAAGATCACTTTGGCTTAGAGAAAGTCAAAGAACGCATCCTTGAATATTTAGCCGTGCAACAAAGAGTGAAAAAATCTAAAGGCCCTATTTTATGTTTAGTAGGACCTCCAGGTGTGGGTAAAACTTCAATCGGTAAATCCATTGCGCGTGCGACTAATCGCAAATTCTCTCGTATGTCATTAGGTGGTGTACGTGATGAGGCCGAGATACGGGGCCACCGCAGAACCTATATTGGTTCTTTGCCAGGTAAAATTATTCAGAATTTGTCGAAAGTAGAAGTACGCAACCCGCTATTTTTGTTGGATGAGATCGACAAGATGGCAGCAGATTTTCGTGGCGATCCAGCATCAGCGATGTTGGAAGTGCTCGATCCTGAGCAGAACCATACGTTTGGTGACCATTATCTAGAAGTGGATTATGACTTATCGGATGTCATGTTTGTGGCGACAGCCAACACCTTGAATATTCCAGGACCACTATTGGATCGTATGGAAGTGATTCGTTTGCCGGGTTACACCGAAGACGAAAAGAAAAATATCGCGATTAAATATCTCGTACCTAAGGTGATGAAAGCCAATGGACTTAAAGAAAATGAATTTCATATTGCCGATACCGCAGTGCGTGACATCATTCGTTATTACACGCGCGAAGCCGGTGTACGTAATTTAGAGCGAGAGATATCAAAAATTTGCCGTAAGGTTGTTAAGTCAATTGTACTTAATAAGGGCAAAGATAAAGATACGACAAAAGCTTCAATTACTCCTAGAAGTTTAGAAAAATACTTAGGTGTGAAACGTTTCAGTTATGGATCCGCCGAGGAAAAAGATCAAGTTGGTCAAGTAACTGGACTCGCTTGGACTGAAGTAGGTGGTGAATTATTAACCATTGAAGCCGTAGTGATCCCAGGTAAAGGTAAGACCAGCCGTACCGGTCAATTGGAAGACGTCATGCAGGAGTCTATCCAAGTGGCGCATACCGTTGTACGCAGCCGTGCATCAGTATTAGGCATCAAGCCTGATTTCTATGAGAAGGTCGATATTCACATTCACGTACCGGAAGGTGCAGTGAAAAAAGATGGCCCTAGTGCCGGTGTAGGGATGACCACAGCGATCGTTTCAGCCCTTACTAAGATCCCAGTTCGGGCCGATGTGGCGATGACAGGTGAAATAA
>CAYXVH010000096.1:0-7541 GCA_964468615.1 uncultured Thiotrichales bacterium
ACCTTATTTGCGATGCTGCTCATTCCTCCCGTGATGCACGCCTACATGAAGAACCAACTGGCGAAGTGGGATGAGGAGATGGCGTCTGAAGGCGAACTCAAGATCGCAGCACAGATGAATAAACAAGCTGGGTACGTTTAACGTAGATCCTACCTAACATGCTCTTATCTCTGCCCATTTTTTGAGCAAGAGATAAGAGCATTTATAGCTAAATAGCTATTAAAATATAAAAAAAAACGGCAAACTATAGCCATACAATAATAGAGATAACGAGGAGTTCAAAAATGAAAGTAACTTGGGATGAGAAAATTTGTAGCCATTCAGGCGAATGTGTAAAAGGTTCACCTAGTGTATTTAAAGTAGAAGATGAGAAGTTTGTAATTGATCAGGATGGTGCTCCTGAAGCAGAAATTCGTGCAACAGTTGCTAAGTGCCCTTCAGGTGCTTTGAAGATAGAAGGTTAAGAAGTCTAGCTAGAATTTACTTTGGTGTTGATTAGCACTAAAGTTTGTCTGCAGTAAGTTTAATGGTTAATGTAGTGCCCAAACTAGCACTACATTAACGCTTGTAACATTATCCTAATAAAGATTGCCTGTTAGGGGGAGATATGATCGGAGATCAGTTAAGAACAAAAATGATTTTGAGTGGACACCCGAGCTGTCCAAACACTGGTAAGTGTTTGCAAACGGCAGGAGAGAAGGGTGTTGATGTTGAAACCGTACTTATTAATGGGATGGATGACAGTGATTTTCTAGCAAAATCTCCTTACGGCATTAGCCCTGTCTTACAAGACATAGACTTTATTGTTTATGGGACCGGTGCGGTTATGTCATATCTTGATGACAAAGGTTTTGGTCCTTCTTTAGTGCCTCGTAATGGCGTACACCGTGCGGTGATGTATCAGTGGGCAGGAATTGCCTCTGAGAAAGCTCAAGCGATGATGGGCGACAACTTAGATAAAGACGGTTTAGCAACATTATTTGATGGATTAGAAAATCAACTTAAGAATCCACCTAAGAAAGGTGACTTTATTTGTGGGGATTTTACTTTAGCCGATATTCACTGGGCAGCATGTTGCAACTTGCTTGAGCACAGTGGAGCTGGTGATTTAATTAGTTCACGTTCAGGTGTGAGTGCTTGGTATGGCAAAGTTAAGTCGCATCCTTCAACTAGTAAGGAAAAGCTTGAACCTTATACCTGCTTGCCGACTGCAAGTGATGTAAGTTCAGAAACCTTGCGAGATATTTCTATTAACGTTTAAAAGAGTTTCTTTTTTAAACATACCTTAAGCGTTCTCAGCACTGGAAAGGACGCCAGTGAGTATTTGATATCATGTTTGGATTATTTGGTGGTAATAAAGATTGGCAGGCATCTGTCAATAATGGTGAACATAAGTTCACCGTAAAAGCTGGTGACAATCTTCTTAATGCCGCATTAGAGCTCGGCATTCCTTGGCCGCATGACTGCAGAGTAGGTAGTTGTGCAACATGTAAATGTAAGGTTACCAATGGTAAAATAAAAGCCTTAACAGATTTCTCTTATGTGTTAGACCAAGATCAACTCAAAGATGGGATGGTTCTAGCATGTCAGACGCGACTAAAAAGTGATGTTGAGGTTCAGGTTGAATTAGAAGACTCTGAGCATGCACATCAGGTAGTTTCTTTTGAAGGGTCGTTTAGTCGAATTAATGATTTAACCCACGATATTAAAGAAATAGTAATTAAGTCTGAGTACCCATTACCTGACCGCAGCGGTGTTGCTGGGCAATATGCAGAGTTAAATACTAGCGCTCAAAGTGCTCCACGTTCATACTCTTTCGCAAAAGCACCAGAAAATGAAGCTAAGGATGAGATGACATTTTTTGTACGTAAAGTACCTGGTGGTGAATTTACGGAGTGGTTATTTGCAGAAGATCGCACGGGTGAAAAGGTAACCGTTTCTGGACCCTTTGGTCATTTTTGGATGCGACCTGATAGTTCTCACATGGTCTGTATTGCAGGCGGTAGTGGTGTTAGCTCGATAAAAGCAATTTTGGAATCTGCTGTAAATGATCAAGTTGAACGTGATTGTCTTTTCTTATTTGGTGCCCGTACACAGGATGATTTGTACTGCCTAAACGAAATGGCTGACATAGGCTCTAAATGGAATAAAAATCATTCATTTGAGTTCGTTCCAGTGTTAAGTGAAGAGCCGGAAGGAAGCGGCTGGCAGGGCGCAACAGGATTTGTGACCACCTATTTTAAGGAAGCTTATGTAGATACTGGTAAACTGTCTATGAGCGATGCTCAGGGCTATTTATGTGGTCCTCCACCGATGATCGATGCAGCCATTGAAGTCATGGTGGATCAAGGTATGAATAAAGAGAACATATACTTTGATAAGTTCTTAGATGCGAGTTCAATGCCCGGCGGGCGATAAAAATTTAGTTAAATTTGGAGTTTAGGAGTTAGATATGCGTACACTACAAGCAATAGGAGTGATGGCGTTATGGACGTTAGCATTCTTAGGTATTATGAATTGGGTCAATGTTGGCGCGCATAACCGAGAGTGGTATTGGGCACTTGGCACAGCATTGATGTTTATTATTATGATTGTTGGCAATTTCTGGATCTTTTTTGCTGTAGGTAAAGAAGAGCCATGGGATTGGGTTAAAAACAAAGAAAGTGGAGACGATGAATAACCATCGTTTTCATCATTGATAATTAACTAAAAACGGCCGTGTATAACGGCCGTTTTTAGTTTTGGGATAGATAAACCTGTTTGATTTTGGGGATGTTGTCTACATTCCAGTGTTTAACTGCCCAGCTCCATATTTGCTCAAGTTCATCTTTTCCGGGTGGATCTTTTTCCAGGTCTTCTGGCAAAAGCTGCCCTAAGTCTTTCAATACCTGAACTAACATGCCCCCACAATTCTGTTTACTAACGGCTTCAGCGCCTGTTTGCTTACTTAACTTTTGTCCCTGCTGATTGACGATAATTGGAATATGGAGGAATTTTGGTATAGGAAGTTGTAGCTGTTGGCAAAGGTAAATTTGTACTGGTGTAAAGGCTAGTAGATCATAGCCGCGCACCACTTCGGTGATTCCTTGATGGGCATCATCTACTGTTACTGCTAAGGCATAACTGGGCAAATTGAATTTGCGGTAAATGATAATGTCACCAATCTCTTTAAAAAGATTGCTGCTTAACTCCCCGTAGGTGGTGTCCTGATAATTAATATTTTCATCTTCAGTATGTAACCTTAAATTTAGGTTTATGTCGTTGGTATCAAGTTGTTTGTTCGCGCATGTTCCTGGGTAGTGTTTACCCAGCTCACTTTTCTGAATATTATCAGCTAAATCTTTACGCGAACAAGAACAAGCATATGCTTGATTTTGTTGAATTAAGCTATTTGCTGCAGAGCGATATTGTTCGTGACGAGTCGATTGGTAGAATGGTGCTTGATCCCACTCAAATTGAAAGCATTCAAGAGTTTTAAGTATTTCATCTGCAGCACCTGAAACTTCACGAGGTGGATCAATATCTTCAATGCGAAGCAACCACTGACCATTATTAAATTTAGCTTGCAAATAGCTTGCTGTGGCTGCAACTAACGAACCGTAATGTAATGGTCCGGAGGGAGAGGGGGCGAATCGGCCTACATAGTTTTGATGCTTCACAAATTAACTATACTAGTTAACTATTTAGGACTCTCGTTTCAATAAATTTTGATATAAATATCTCTGAGAAGTATTAGGTAAATATTTGTTTTTCCTTGATTTCTTGAAGCGTCTTGCAGTCGATACATAAGGTTGCTGTAGGGCGTGCTTCTAGACGTTTAATGCCGATTTCAATACCGCATGATTCGCAATAACCATAGTCCTCGGAATCAATAGTAGAAAGTGTCTGATTAATTTTTCTAATCAATTTGCTTTCACGGTCACGTGTGCGGAGCTCTAAACTAAATTCTTCTTCTTGTGTGGCGCGATCGGCTGGGTCGGCGAATTGACTAGCATCATTTTTCATTTGATCAACCGTGCGCTTAACTTCATCAATCAATTCTTGTTTCCAATGTAATAAGATATTGCGAAAATGCTCTAACTGAGCATCACTCATGTAGCTTTCACCACGGTGCAAGGTGTATGGAGTAATTCCCTCTACCGGTAGTTCTACTGGTGATCGTTTATTGAGTAGTTCAATTCGTTTTTGTTTTTTCTTGTCTCTTTCAGCTTGAGCCTGCAGTTCCTTGAGTTCAGCCTTAGAAGGCTTTTTTTCTGCTGGTGTGGCTTTAGGTGCAGCTGCTTTCTTTGTTGCAGCTGTTTTCTTTGGAATAGCCTTTTTGGGTGCAGCTTTTTTCTTGACCGCTACTTTCTTCTTGGGTGCGGCTTTTTTCTTGGGTGCGGCTTTTTTCTTGGTTTTGGCTTTTTTAGCTGGCATGGAAGACTCTTGTGAAAATGAAGCCCGCCTTTATGCCAGATAAGATGGCTGCTGGCAAGCAATGGTTATGGGTATTTGTCTTGAGATTTTACAGAATGTGCTAAGAATGGCTTATTGCTTGTCTTTAACCGTTGCGGATATACGCCCCCTGGCCAATTGGATAGATATTTCATCATCTCTTGATACTTGCTTACTATCGTGCAAAATTTGTCCGTTCGCTAGATGGCTGACAATGGCATAGCCTCGGCTCAAAGTTCCCAATGGACTAACTGCATCCAGAGTTCGAGCTAAAGTATGTAAAGCTTGTTGCTTGTATTGTAGCTTCGTATGAATGCTACGGTGCATTTGTTTGTGGAGATCAATTAACTTAATTTTGGCTTCTCTCACACGTGCATAGGGTGATTGGCTTTCAAATCTGAGTGATAAGCTACTTAGTAGATTAGCTTGGCCTGATAACTTAAGTTTAACAGCACTATGTACGCGTCGCTGTAATTCGATCAAGTAATCTTGTTTGCGTTGGATGATTTGCTTGGGGTGTAGAGATTCCAAGCGTTGCGTCATCCAGTCAATGGCTTGATGTAAGTTGCTTAATGAATCGCGCAGCAAGTAAAGCAAAGTACTTTCATATTGTTTAAATGTTTCTAAAAGTTCATCTTGATGTGGAGTAATGAGCTCTGCAGCAGCAGTGGGCGTGGCTGCACGTACATCGGCAACAAAATCGGCAATGGTGAAATCCACTTCGTGTCCGACACCTGCAACGATTGGAATTTTCGATGCATGGATAGCGCGAGCAACTTCTTCTTCATTAAATGACCAAAGATCTTCTATTGAGCCACCTCCACGAGAAATAATCATCACATCACTGTCTTTGCGATGATTGATTTCTTGTATGGCATCTACGATTGCAGCGGCTGATTCATCGCCTTGAACCGGTACGGAATAGATGCGAATGGTTACTAGCGGATAGCGACGATGTAGCACACTTAGAATGTCCCGAATGGCAGCGCCTGTGGCTGAGGTGACGATACTTACATTATTTGGGTATGTGGGTAGTGGTTGTTTATCGTCGGTCTCGAACAGGCCTTCCTGATTGAGCTTTTGTTTTAACGCTTCGTATTTGCGTTGCAGAATGCCTACACCGGCTTCCTCCATGTGCTCGATGGTGAGCTGATATTCACCACGAGGTTCATATATGCCGACTCGTGCTCGTACTAATACCTGCATGCCATTTTCGGGTTGAAAGGCTAAGCCTCGATTGGCATTGCGAAACATCGCACAGCGCACCTGTGCTTGCTGATCTTTTAGCGAGAAATATATATGCCCTGAGGCCGGGCGCGCTACATTTGAAAGTTCACCTTCTACCCACAGTAATGGAAGGTTTTGTTGTAATAGTTGTTTAACTTCTCGATTGAGTTGTAGAACGGAGTAAATTTGCCGTTCTTCGAGATCCATTCCTATTTGAGAGCTATCCATACTGGGCATAATACTTGATTCTTGACGGTGTAGATTGTAGTAATTAATTGCTCGCCGATTTTTGCTCCTGCAAAACCGGCATACAGTCCGTCCATGGACATAAATTAAGTTTACCGCGTAGAAGGCAATCACTATAATGAGCCGCCACTTAGGCACATGGACTGCACAATGCGAATCAAACAAGACGCGCTCACTTTTGACGATGTTTCTCTCGTCCCCTCTCACTCAAGCGTCCTGCCGCGCGAAGTTGAACTCAAGACCCAGCTAACTCGCGAAATTAGCCTAAATATGCCGCTAGTGTCTTCAGCTATGGATACCGTTACTGAAGCGCGCTTAGCCATTGCTATGGCGCAAGAGGGTGGATTTGGAGTTGTTCATAAGAATCTTTCGATCGCTCAGCAAGCTAGTGAGGTGAACGCTGTTAAGAAATTTGAAAGTGGAGTGATTAAAGAACCCATCTGTGTAGAGCCAAATACAAGTATTGGCGAAGTTTTGGAACTTACACGCAAAAAAAATATTTCCGGTGTACCTGTAGTATCAGGTGAATCTTTGGTGGGTATCGTAACGAGTCGTGATCTGCGTTTTGAAAAGCGACATGATGAGCCTGTATCTAAAATTATGACGCCACAAGAACGACTAGTAACGGTTAATGAAGGTGCGAGCAAAGGTGAAATAAAAAAATTATTACATGAACATCGCATTGAGAAAGTTTTAGTCGTTAATAATGACTTTGAATTGCGTGGTTTGATTACGGTTAAAGATATTCAAAAATCAAAAGACTTTCCGTTAGCGTGTAAAGATCACGAGGGACGATTACTTGTTGGTGCTGCGGTAGGAGTGGGTGCGGAAACGGATCAACGTGTTACTGAGTTGGTGCGGGCAGGTGTAGATGTAATTGTGGTGGATACTGCCCATGGTCATTCACAATCGGTGTTGGATCGTGTGAGTTGGGTAAAGAAAAACTTTCCAGAGGTGCAAGTTATTGGTGGCAATATTGCAACGGGTGAAGCCGCACTAGATTTAATTAAAGCAGGCGCAGATGCAGTTAAGGTAGGTATTGGTCCGGGGTCTATATGTACAACTCGTATTGTTGCAGGGGTAGGGGTGCCGCAAATTAGCGCAGTCGATAATGTTAACGAGATGGTGAAAGGTAAAGT
The DNA here is from genome assembly GCA_964468615.1 of uncultured Thiotrichales bacterium. Classification (GTDB taxonomy): domain Bacteria; phylum Pseudomonadota; class Gammaproteobacteria; order UBA4575; family UBA4575; genus JABDMD01. Next base: position 7,047 of record CAYXVH010000096.1, read on the forward strand.
ACCAATTATTGCAGATGGTGGTATTCGTTATTCAGGTGATATTGCCAAAGCAGTTGCTGCAGGTGCAAATACCATAATGCTTGGTGGATTGTTTGCGGGTACAAAAGAGGCTCCAGGTGAAGTCGAGCTTTATCAGGGTCGTTCGTATAAGAGTTACCGTGGCATGGGTTCTTTGTCAGCTATGCAGCAAGGTTCTAGTGATCGTTACTTCCAGGATGATGAAGGAAGTGCAGATAAATTCGTACCAGAAGGAATTGAAGGTCGTGTGCCGTATAAGGGTACGGTAGTAAATATAATTCAACAACTTCTAGGCGGGCTGCGTTCAAGTATGGGCTATGTGGGTTGTGGAACGATTGAAGATATGCGTACTAAACCTGAGTTTGTGAAAATATCTGCAGCAGGCAATCGAGAAAGTCATGTGCATGATGTGACAATCACTAAAGAAGCGCCTAATTACCACGTCGAATAAAATTTCGCGTTCCATTTCAAATTGTA
>CAYXVH010000097.1:0-3437 GCA_964468615.1 uncultured Thiotrichales bacterium
GATTCTGTAAAACACGCTCTTTTGATTTGGCTTTTTATGAAAACATGCCAGCATCACTCGCTAACCGTCATAACCTGTTGCCCGAAGCATACTATTACAATGGTGCAACAGCGCTGCTCGGAGAATCATTCGAACAGTTCCTAGCCGATTACAAATTCAATATTAAACCAGCAACAGATGATCGACCGTACTTTTTCTATTATTTTAAATGGAGGACCTTACCGGAAATTATTTCTCTCAGAGGAAGAGGCGGTACACCCTTGCTTGAATCGGGTTATGTAATTTTATTCGCAACCCTCATTCAGGCGGTGTTAATCAGTTTGGTGTTAATCGTATTACCGTTGTGGAAACGCATGCGCACAAACAGTGTGCACCGCGGACGCATGGTCGGGTATTTTGCATGCTTAGGGTTTGCTTTTTTCTTTGTCGAAATTGCCTTCATCCAAAAGTTTATATTGTTCCTACATCATCCAGTTTTGGCTGTAGCCGCAGTACTCAGTGGTTTTCTGGTGTTTGCGGGTCTCGGCAGTTACATTGCTGGGCGTTGGCAAACAAATAGGGATGCACACCGTTTAGTAGTAATAGCAATTATAACAATTGGCGTCCTTGGGCTTTTATATACGTTCGTATTACCTAATTTAGTTTTCGAACCACTCATTGGTGCAGCAATGCCAGTGAAACTTGCCGTGTCGCTAACGTTAATTGCACTGCTGGCGATACCAATGGGCATGCCATTTCCACTCGGGCTTGCACGCCTTGGTGAACGAGCGAAAAAACAGATTCCATCAGCCTGGGCGGTAAATGGTTGTGCATCCGTAATCAGTGCCGTACTCGCCACGGTAATTGCAATCCACTTTGGTTTCACCGTTGTAGTATTGCTTGCCATCGTGCTGTATTTCTTGGCAGCAGGTTTATTTGAATTTTAAGAGAAAAGGTTCAGAGTAATTTTACCTATTACTATTTGTTAGGATTTTCTGCAAAATGAAGTAGAACTCCTGCGGGATCCCACACGTATGTAATGAGTAAACCCCACGGCATCAGCTTTGGTGGCGCTACTTTCGTGCCTTCAAATGTTTCAGCAAGTTTAATCTCCGTAAAGTGCTCATACCATTCTTGGGCAGAGCTCACCATGTAATGCAGCATTAAGCTATGTGCATAGTTATTATGATTTTTATCTAATAATAGAAATCGATAACCAAAGTTTGTATCCATCTCGCATACATCACTTTCAGCCCAATTAATGTTGAATCCCATATGTTGGTAAAACGCTTTTGAAACTTCATGGTCATTGGAAGGTACAAAAGGTTTAAAGTCATCGATTTTTCGCATTATTTATATTTTCTTTCTAAAAAAGTTATTTGATTGAGCATGAAGTATTAAGTCTGATCCAATGATCCTATAGTTTATTTAGGATGAGGCATACGTTCCATTAGATAGCAAAGACAGTCCTGGCTAATAACCATTTCATCTAACGTTAACATAGCAGGCATCATGGAATTAATGAGTTGAATTTTTTGATCTTTAATCTGAAATACATGATTGCCTACTTCATTATCATTATCATCAAATGCATGTAAACGAGCTGTACTGTTTGTTTGCACTTTACCAAAGTGGGTATTGGCGGGCACCTCTGAAAAATTCATTTTATCAAGCTCATTTGAAAAGAGAATATCCGCACTAGAATCCGAAAAACTAAAGCTAACATCATGAGGCACTTTCACGCGCGCAATAGTGTGAAATAAATGAATATCTTGTGGTGCTAGTGGTTCATTTGGAATTTCTTTCATATGTAATACCGCATCTAAAAACTCTAATGTATGTGTAATACCCCTTTCTGAATCCACTTTTCCACACTCTAATGTCACAGCAGGGCACATTTCGCTAAACGCCATAGATTGCACACCTTTTGGCGTTAAAAAATACACAACCGTAGGCCCAAACAAAGAAGCTAGACGTAAGAATTGGTTTCCCACCTTATTAATACATGCGTAATGCGGGTTTAAACCAGTATTGTTATGAATATCGATACTTGCAAATAAATCTCTGCTTTGCATTTCATCTACAATTTCTTGCATCACCTTTGCTTCTTGTGAATTAGGGTGATGGGTGCTCGGCCAAACGCGATTGAAATCACGTTGATGGTCTAATAAGCGCACGCCATAACGTGCCGCTTGCGTATTACCAAAAAAGATCGATATCGATCGTGGTAATCTCGTGTTTTCATATTTACGCAATAGCTTTTGAATAACATGAAACCCTGTGCCTTCGTTACCGTGAAGTAAAACGCTAATAAAAATCGTTTCAGGCCGCATGCCTTGCAAATGCAACAAGGTGGGGTCAGGGAATAAGGTGTAAAGCTTCTCAACACTGATATCTAATAATTCTTTTGGGAAGCTTTCTAATTGTTTAAGTTCTATATGATTAGATTTCTTCCTTGTAACATAAGAATTCCGTTTAACTTCCCAAGTATGAACCGGTTCACCACTTTGCTGTAAAGCTTGATAGGCGTGAGTTAATTCCATCATATCGCAACCATGGGTTGCCACATATTTTCGTTGCCAGCTTGCCCCGGTTTGTTGAGTGATAATACGTGCTGCAATAATGCCTAAATATTTTTCAATATCAGCAGAATTAATATGCAAGTCTTGTAAACCTTGTTTAGCTTGGGCTAACAATACATCGCGTAATAACTCAGTAGGATCCGCCTCTTTACCAAACCAGCGCATAGCATAATCTTGTAAGCCGTGTTTGGCGGCTACATAGAAATTGTTTTTAGTTTCTTCAAATGCAGGTAAGACGTGGCCTTGTTTGAAACACTGCGCCCAATAATGTTGCAAGCCATAATAAAACGCAGCATTGGCCATCATGTCGATGAAGGTAGGACCAGCTGCAATGGCGCGATGCTCGATGCGAAAATGTGGTTCACCTGTTGGGTTAAAGCCGAGTAAAGGTCGGTTCCATCGCCATATGGTGCCGTTATGCAAACGTAAGTGGGCAAGGTTGTTGTTATTTTCTTCAATCGTCGGTAGTAAAATATGAAAATCTTTTAAATTTTCATAAAAACACTCCAATATAGACTCTTGTGCAAAGCCACTGCCAAAACTCACTCTCTTGCAGGGCGCATTTGGGTTATCCGTGTCAATGGATTGTTCAAATAGCGGTATTCTGGTTTCACTCCATAAGTTTTTCCCAAATACATAAGGAGAGTTGGCTGAAATCGCTACTAATGGAGCTGAAAGTATGACGGACGCATTGTAATAATGGTGTGCATCTCGAGCAGGTACTTGGGTGTGAATCTGAAAAGAAGTTGTAGAAGCTTCCAGCATGACGTCATGGCTGTATACATCGAGCAACTCATGTCCCTGAATATATAAGTGCAAAGGTTTTTTCTTACGTTTGGTCATAATTTCACTATTCAATGCCCGGTAGCGGTTCAT
>CAYXVH010000098.1:0-3070 GCA_964468615.1 uncultured Thiotrichales bacterium
TCAACCATTTCGTTGCCTCCATAGTTGCTCCGGTTGCTTCCGGCTGGAGCGGTTGCCGGGTGGGACTTTCACCCACTGGGAAAACGCCGCCTTTTCACGGCGTACGCCATGAACGGACTTTCAACTATTGATATAAGTTACTTTCGATTTAGGAATCTCTAATCAATCCATGTATTTACAATACCTGCCCAGCACGTCACCCTATGACCATTCTCATTGAAAGTTATAATCGCCTAACCAGCTGCTAACATCGATAACTCAACCTATATAACTAATTGTCAGGGTATCGACATCAGTAATCGAATAAGACTCGATTGACGCTTTGTATCGGTCTTTTCAAAGATTGACTGGAGTTGCACTCGTGCTGTTCCCACCGCTCTGCCTAATTGTTGTGCTGCATTTTCAAGCGAACAATCATCTGCCAGACTGTCTGCTAAGGCTGCTTCAGCAGGTGTTAATCCGAATAAATGCGCTAGCATTTCTACAGGATGTTTTTTGTATTTTCGTGGATCACATAGGGTAATCAGAGCGTTCTTTCTACTCGGTATTCGAGCTGTATAATGTGCCTTGATCATCGGCAGATTCTGGCGTTTTTCTTCAAGGCCCTGAATTTTCAGCCGGGTTGTTACGGCCAATATGGTTTGTAACGGTTCGGCTCCGCGTAGACGAACCGCTATTCTTCGCTTAGTCGATAGATGAGGCTCACGCCCCAATGCTTCATCAATCGATTCATGAAGTAATGCATTTTCATGTGGATACCGGCAGGAAAGCCTGGTGTTATTCAGTCGTAGCACACCACTAGTTTCGATGGTCTGCTGGGCGTTTTTATTGCATATAACGACATCATGTAAATCATCCACCACGATAATTCCAGTATCCAGATCATCCAGAATGGTATTTTGCAGGTTATTAATACTCGCGGTGCCTACCATGCTTTTATGAATATAGGTGGATCGTTTTAGATGTTCAGCATAACTGTTTAAGATTTGTTCGTCCTTACTGGAGAACGGCTCCTGTTCTGCAGTTCGAAAAAAACAAAACCCGGACCAGTCGAGAGACCCGTCTGTTAACAATGCAGATAATATATATTCCATATTAGCCGGTCGGCGTATTTCCCGTTGCATCCCGGAAGCTTGCAAAATACCAGTGGCTATCACCCTGCGGTCGGAAAATATTTCATCCAGATGGGTAGTACCATACTGGGTGACAGGGTCGTCAAACAAATAGCGACGGAAGCGGCGGGCATCGATATTATGCGCATAAGGATCAAAACCGTAACTACAGGCAAACGAAATCATGTATTCCTGTGGATCTAGATATAACATCTGGGCCTTGTCGGCACCCACTTCTTCACATAACCCCTGTAAAACGTAAGGCCATTTATCGGAGTCCAGACCTGCTTCGTAGATGAAACCGACTATCTCGGAAAATCTCTTTAAATCCTCATTCATCGCCATCTCCTTTGTTAAAACTTTTCTAAGGTCAAAATTCCGATGTCAGCATAAAGGATATGCCCGCTTCAGATATATAGCAAATACTATATGTGCAGATAGTTCATACATCAGATGCCATTATTTTTAAGCAGGCGCATAGTCAAAACTACACAGAGCGGACAGATTGACTAATTTTTTAAAGCTTCTGCTCTTAGCTGCCTTTGACGGCACCATGAATAGAAGGCGTGAAAAAGGTCGGTTAAATAAGCGCATTATTGCTGATGCAACATTTTTACCCCTATTCTTAATGGAGTATTTTTGTCATGAGAATATATACTTTTTTATTACTTACACTTTGTTTCCCTTTAATGGTTGATGCTGACAATTACAGTGACTATCAATTACGACGATTATTAGATCCGACAATAAGTGAATCTGCCGCAGAAAAGAAAGGCAAAGTTCATATTTACGATGGTCTCAGTTCAGCCAAGGTTGACGATGCCCTGAATCATCATTTTGAACGCATAGACAACATGATGTTTACCCAAATAGTGCATATAGACGAACAAGGTGAACAGTATGTCGAAGACGATGGTTGTGATTAGCTAATCTGTCTGAACTTAGTTTTAAGATGCTGGGTTTAAGGTGGAATACGTAGGGAGAAATATTATGAATACTCGATGCAAAACAATATCCATTGTTATCACAATAATCTGTTTAGTTAACAAACCACTATGGGCCATGCATGAAAGTGGGCATGACCTATCTGATGAAGAATGGTTGATTGTAAAAGGTAGAATTGAACTGTTAGATAGCCTAAATTACATGCCTACACTGCTGCCCACCATCATGAGAAATCGTGATGTTTTGCAATTAACTGATCAGCAAATTAAGTCCTTTCGCGATTGGCGTAAGCAGCACTATGGAAACATGGTGAAAACCATGAATGAAATTATTGAAAAGCGGGTAGCATTTAAAAAAGTTGCGCTTGATCCTAAAACATCAAGCGATGAGCTGCTTGAGATGCAAAATGATATTTTGGTCTTGCAGAAAAAACTACTCGAAATCAAGCTCACCTGCCGCAACATGCTGGTAAATACCTTTACAGAAGAGCAATGGGATAATTTTGCATTTGTGGTGGCAGATCAACCAAGAATCGCGAGTTTTTTACAGTAATATCGCTCTTAAGCGGTGGGCATGCAATGCCTTTCATGCACTCGCCGGTCGTGCCCGCAATACTTCGGTAGATACTTGATCTTCATCGGTTTGGTTGCGCCGATGTATCAAAATGCAACCACTCTTACCCAGTTAAGCAATTTTCAACGTCCGCTTTGGGTCCAGGCTGTGTGAAAAGTCGAAAAAATATTGGCCGGTGGTGAGTCAGCCTTAAATGTGAAAGGTTTTATATCAATATTGTGATAGTGAAATCCACTTGAAGGAAATTATTGCCCATTATCGGCTTCAATTTACCACTTTCAAATTTCACTAATACTTTTCACACAGCCTGGGTCGTCAGCGGACAGTCAATAACTCATAGATTAGAGCTAATATTGCTTTTTACCGGAAATGTGTGGGGAGGGGATAACTGTGAACAATTGCCATACTCAGGCCACTCCCCTTCAAGGTTGCTGGAAGTA
>CAYXVH010000099.1:0-12081 GCA_964468615.1 uncultured Thiotrichales bacterium
TTGCACCGGGCATGGAACCATACGTAGCATTGAATCTTTAGCACTTGGAGTGCTTCGCCTAATCGAAGAAGCAGCACTTAAAGATAAGACTAGTGTTATAACTGCAAAACTACCGGTTGATGTAACAAGTTTCTTATTAAATGAAAAACGCTCTAACATCGGAGACATCGAAGCACGACACCGTGTGCAAATAATTATTATTCCTGACCCTAATTTAGAAACTCCACACTTTAATGTAGAAAGAACTAGAGATGAAGGCAAAGAAGTCATTAACCGACCGAGCTACGAACTGATTCCACAACAAGAAACAGAAGTTAATCTACACAAGCCGGCTCCTATTGCAGCTGAGCAACCTGCTGTAAAAGCTATTAGCGCTACTCCTCCTGTACAACAACGGAAAACAGCAGGAACATCTAAGCCAGGCCTATTTAGCAGACTGTTAGCTTGGTTATCAAGCGATGAAGCTGAAGATCAATCCAAAAGTAATAACGAGAAAAATCGCAACAATAATCGCAGGCGCGATGGTTATCGTGGCAATAATAAAAGCAATAATAATCGATCTGGCGGCAATAACAGAAGACGTAACCATCCGAATAGTAGACGCAGAAATGATAGCTCGCGCAAATCTTCGAACAACCGTAATCGCAGCAATGGCAAAAATCATTCTACACAAGATCAAACAACAACCTCATCCAACCAAGCTCAAGACGTTGCAGCTAAAACCGAATCGGCCTCCTCATCTGCAAGCGCGGGTACTGATGCGAGTTAATATTTAGGAAAAGATCCTAGGATTTTCACCCATTTACAGATGGTTATTTAATATTTGGCAAATGGGTGAATTCAATATGATTTAGCAAACCATTACTAGCATCCTCAACTAAGTCTAGTACCTTTTCAAATCCTCTTAGTCCGCCGTAATATGGATCAGGGACTTCCTGTGCTTCAACTTGCGTTGAAAATTCTAAAAAAAGTTTGATTTTATGTTTGTGTTCTTCATTACATTCGGTTAATAAGTCAGTAAAATTTTCATTATCCATCGCAAGGATGTATTCAAATTTTTCAAAATCTGCACTTTTAACTTTTCGGGCACGCAATTTTGACAAGTTATACCCACGCTTAGCAGCGATCGTGCATGCTCTCGCATCAGGCTTTTTGCCTAAATGGTAAGCATGGGTCCCTGCTGAATCAACTTCAATAATGTTTTTCAAACCATGCTCAATAACTAGCTTTTGAAACACTGCATGCGCAGTCGGTGAACGACATATATTTCCCATGCACACAAACAAAACTCTGAGTTGTTTTGAGGAATTGAAGAGCAATTTTTAATTACTTGCCAAGGCTTTTAACATTAGTCTTCCGCAAGATAAGCCAAGAAACCAAGTAAATACCAATTTCCATGCTTTATCTGACTCAAAGCTAAAAGCGTCACGATAATATTGCTTAACCTCTTCAGCGGGTAAATGATCAAAATACATTTGATCAAGTGGGACAATAACAAAGGCAATCAACATGGCTATTGCAAGAAATAGGAAATGAGTCTTGATCAGTCTTAACATGTTAACTATCGTTTTTAACGATCAAACTCTAATTGTTTTCCAAAAAATGGTTCATTAATGAGCACGCCATCTTCATATACAACCTGTCCGTTCAAAACGGTCGCCGCAATACTAGAGCGGAATGTTTTACCTTCAAAGGGTGACCACCCACATTTATAAAGCAAATTTTCTTTCGTAACCGTATATGGTTTATTAACATCAATAATCGCTAAGTCTGCATAATACCCTTCGCGCACAAAACCGCGCTCTGCAACATTAAACCTTATTGCAACATTATGACTGGTTTTTTCTACAATTTTTTCAATACTCAGCACATCATCATGCATGTGCTCCAGCACGCCTATTAGTGCGTGTTGCACTAAAGGCAAACCTGCAGGTGCGGTCATATAATTACCCTGCTTTTCTTCCCAAGTATGTGGCGCATGATCTGTAGCAATCACATCTATTAGATCATCTTGCACACCTTTCAATAATCCTTGATGATCTTGTTCTGTTTTCACTGCAGGATTACATTTAATTAAGGAACCTTTATCTGCATAATCCTTTTCGCTGAAAAACAAATGGTGTACACAAACTTCCGCTGTAATATGTTTGTCTTTCACATCTCCCTTAGTAAACAACTCAAGCTCTCTTGCGGTTGTTAAATGCAGGATATGTAGTTGCGTTCCGTGCTTTTTAGCCAACTTTACCGCTTTAGAACTAGAGCGATAACAAGCTTCTTCAGATCGAATTAGTGGATGAAACTCGATCGGTATATCATCGCCATATTGTTCTTGATACTTTTTAAGATTTTCATTAATTAAAGGCGAGTCTTCACAGTGGGTAATAATTGGTACCGGTGCATATTTAAAAATCGCATCTAATATATCTTCATCATCAACCAACATATTGCCTGTTGAAGCACCCATGAACACTTTAATACCGCAAGTACGGTCTTTAGGGACACGTTTAAGCACTTCAATATTGTCGTTACTTGCACCCATATAGAAGGCATAGTTTGCTCGTGCACGTTGATGCGCAGCGGCATATTTCTGGTCTAGCAACTCAAGACTTAAAGTGGGTGGCTTAACATTGGGCATGTCCATAAAGCTGGTGATGCCACCTGCAATGGCAGCTAAAGACTCCGTTGCGATATCGCCTTTGTGAGTCAGCCCAGGTTCTCTGAAGTGCACCTGGTCATCAATCATTCCTGGAATTACATAGTTTCCCTTTACATCGAGCACCCTTTTAGCTTCAGTCTTTTGTAAATCTGTTCCAATTTGCTCAATACGTTGATTGGATATCAAAATATCGCATTCGCTAATGCAAGCTTCGTTTATCAACTTAGCATTAGTGATTAATAAATCATGCATAGCAAGTAACCTTTATTTTCAAGAATATCTTATAAACTGTTGTTTTAATTGTATAATGCATGTAATTTAGATTCGTGATTCAATAAAAATGTGAACTCAGTCACAATAGTTGTGGGCCTATTTTAGGTAGGGTATTCCCATCAATAATAACATCGTTAATTGTTATTTTAGGGTATGAAATGAATGAAGTTAACCCATTAGAACGGCGTAACCATAACGACCGCCGCACCTCTATGCAAGCGGCTCAATTTCCTATCATCACACGTAATGGTGTGTGTGTAAGAGGCAATCGACGCAGGTTGCCTGATCGTCGTGTAGCTAATATAGAAGTTGATGAAGCACATGTTAGAGAAGAAGTATTTGACCTTCTCTTCGACAAACCCAAGCTTACCAACTAAGTAATTACCCTCCATGCAGACCTTTAAGTCTACGAAATGGTCTGATAATACAAATTCTGTGGATGGTTCGCCTGCGCAAAAAAGAACTATCGTTCGGAAATCAACTCTACATATTGAACTGCAAAGGCAGCAGCCAATAAAACCATAGAGGCTTGCATTAGACCACTTCACAATAAAATTTTTTGTTAGTGAAAATATTAAATTCCAAAACTCGATATTAAATGTTTTAGAAGGATCATCATGTAATGCACCGACGTGACTTTCTCTTATCCACCGTCGCAAGCACCGCCATGATTGCTATACCTACACTTGGATTCTCATCACCTAACACGCTTCTCAAAAGACCCATTCCATCAAGTGGCGAACAAATTCCATGCGTGGGAATGGGTACCTGGATTACATTTGATATCGACCCCAAACAAACAAACATAGATCATCGTACAAAAGTACTTCAGCAATTTTTTTCACATGGTGGCGGAATGATTGACTCTTCCCCTATGTACGGTAATGCTCAAACTGTAATAGGAAAATGTTTACAACAACTTGAGACTTCCAAATCTCTTTTTTCAGCCACAAAAGTATGGACACCAGGGGAATGGCTGGGCATTCAGCAAATGAAAGCGTCTGAAGAACTTTGGGGGCTAAATAATTTTGACCTTATGCAAATTCATAACTTGCTAGATTGGAAAACGCATTTAAAAATTTTACGTGAATGGAAAGAATCTGGACGTATTCGTTATGTTGGAGTAACTACCTCACATAGTCGCCGCCACGAAGAGTTAATCAAAATCATGCAGACAGAACCATTGGATTTTGTGCAATTCACATACAACGTCATAGACACTGAAGCAGAAAAAAGACTATTGCCTCTTGCTGCAGATAAAGGCATTGCTGTGATTATCAATAGACCATTTAAAGGCGGTAGGTTATTTAATTCTATTGAGAATGTACCTTTGCCAAACTGGGGCAAAGAATTTGATTGCCATAATTGGGCACAATATTTTTTGAAGTTTATTCTTTCACATCCCAGCGTTACGGTTGCTATACCTGCAACATCACGTATAGATCACATGAACGAAAACATGGGCGCTCTTACAGGCTCACTACCCGATGCAGCATTGAGAAAACAAATGCTTTCTCATTTCCAATCTATTTAAACTAGTTTAGTTAGATACAGCACAGCGAAAGCCAATCGAACCGTAGATACTCTTTCCACTTATAGGCGGTTTCACATTACGGAAAGAACTCCTAAGATTTACTTTATTTTCGTCCCAAGATCCTCCTCTCACAACACGCTGCCTCCCTTTTTCTGGTCCTACTAAATCTCCTTTCGCATAATGTTGACTTATCGCACTTGGCGCGTACCAGTTCATCGTCCACTCTCCAGCATTGCCATGCATATCGTACAGATCAAAATTATTAGCGCTACGACTCCCAACATTCCAAGTACGGTCTTCACCACATCCATCAGGCTCATTAGCTACTGATCCAAATGTTTTCCCATCATCAACAACTGCATGTGTGCAATCGACATCCTGCCCCCATGGATAGGGACTCGCTGTTCCTGCTCTTGCAGCCTTCTCCCACTCTGCTTCATATGGCAAGCGCTTACCTTTCCATTCACAATATGCGAACGCTTCATCCCAATCTACACAATTAATAGGATGATTCTTACGAGAAGATTCGCCTAGATTACAATACTTATTACGCTGATGATCTTTGGGTCGCTTGCATTTACCTGCTTCTATACAAGCCTCATATTCCACAACCGTTACTTCATATTGATCAATATGAAAATCAGCAACCATTACAGAAATTCCACCTAAAGGACCTTCATCTTTTCCACAATTTTTATCTCCTAGAGAACAACCCATATTGAATTCTCCACCTGGTATGTGAATCAATTTATTTTCTGAAGATCTATCGGCAAGCGCACTAGCACTAATACCAAAAAAAAGCGTTGATACGAAAAATAGATATTTAGGAAAAACTGTGAGTTCTTCTATCATACAAGCCCCGTCGTTAAGTCATTAATTATAGACAGATATAGAGTGGAATTGATTACAAGAATCACCAAATTATTTTTATACGCAATCAGGTGTATATTTAATCACCACTTTCAGTTAAAGCAGTCCTTAACTTATGAGCAGTTAAACTATTTAGTCTCTTTAAGATTATCGAAATATTCTTGAAACTCAGCTTGAGATATTTTGGTTTCCGTTACTTCCAAACCAAGTATTCGACTTTCTTGGGTAAAACGGCGATTTTTATTGACTATATTCCCTTTCAAATCTTCAAGAGGAAATTCGTGAGACTGTAATGCAGAACGTCGCTCACGTCGTAAGCGCACATTTGCAGAATCCTCTATAGTTCTGTATTTCATTTGTACAGGGAATTACTTTATTATTGTTTAGCGCAATGATACGACAGCAAATAAACACAAAGTGTGAATTGATGCTCACTAACTATTTGGCTTTTCCTAAAGTCTCAATTGCAAATTATCACAATGAACATGCAAAAATCTTATTTGAAATAGTTCTCGAAATCGCAATCATAAAAAAAGAGGCATAAATGCCCCTTTTTATGTTTGGCGGAGAGGGAGGGATTCGAACCCCCGGACCCTTACGAGTCAATGGTTTTCAAGACCACCGCATTCGACCACTCTGCCACCTCTCCATATAGTCAAATCAACTACTTAGCTCCAACTACCTTAAGCTTAGCATGACTTTTGTGTCTAGATTGTGCCCATCCCGCCAAACTATTTACAGCCTTATGCAAAGATTCATCTGCACAGTGACTGTATCGGAACACCATTTCTACAGACTTCCATCCACCAGCTGCTTTAAGTTCGACTAACGAGTTACCCGCTTGTAAGAACCAGCTCGCAAATGTGTGTCTGAGGTCATGAAACCTAAGGCCATCTAAACCGGCCGCCTTTGTAGCACGATTAAATGCGCTCTTACAATCCTCTAAACGGTGGCCGCGATATGTAAAGACATATTCATTCTTGTTGTCCTTGAGCTCATTGAGAACATCCATCGCGTCATCATTGAGTGGAATCACATGTTTTGATCGATTTTTAAACTCCTCTGCAGGTATCACCCACTCACGTCGTTCAAAGTTAATCTGGTCCCACCTAAGGCCGAGTATGTTGCCTCTACGTGCACCAGTAGCTAAAGCAAAGATGATTATCGGCTTTAAATAGTCATCTGCCGCATTCAGCAGTGCATTGGCTTCATCAACTGTTAAGAAACGTTGTTTGCCTTCCGGTTCTTTAAGTCGTCTTATGTGAGGAACAGTTTCAATCCATCGCCATTCCTTTCGTGCTTTGTTCAAGATTGCACGCAACGTAGACATATAACGATTAATTGTCGCAGGCCCTGCACCTTCGCTTGCTCTAGACTGAATTACCGCCTCTATTATCGTGTGATCTATTTCATCCAGTGTTTTGCCTGCTAAGAATCTGTTCAGATATTCAATGTTTCTTTCAATATCACACAAGGTAGCTTTGTCCTTAGATTCTTCTAAGAACTGCAGTGCTGCTTCAGCCCACGTATGTCTTATTGATTTACAATGACTTAGCTTTGATAGCTCAGCTAATTTCTCTGCTTCTATTAGCTTGGCTTGTGACTTAATCTTTGTGCCAGACGACTTTCTAATTCGTTTTCCGCTGACATAAATTGAGTACCACCAAGTATCTCCGCGTTTGTAGAGCATGAATTTCTCCTTGCATCATTACTCAACGCTACTCGTCGCGTGACATTATAGTGAGAATTGAGCGCGTTTTGTAAGACTTGATTCAATGATTCTTCAGTGAAGATCCATCCTCGTTGACCAATAGCGCCTGGGGGTATGCCCAGTATTTCACCACTAGTGGCTTTTAGTCGAAACGTCTCCTTATGCATAATCAGCACATCTGCTGCTTCAGTTAGTGTGTACGTATTAATTATTGGCTATCTCTTCAATGAATAAAGATTAATTTCAAATATTATTGATAAACAAAAATTATATATAACACACAAATTTCAATCTTAAGGGCTTAGTCAATACGTATATGTAGTGATACAGAGGTAGATCGAATATGAAGTAGAACCCATGAATGTCCGCTTTTCGGCAAATAGCGGTCATTTACTCATCTCTATGCATTGCTAAAAATATATGGAACCACTGATGCAAATCAATCCATATATATATATTTCCTTTAGTTTAACGTAAGCATAAAAGACAAGGGACAGCATGAATAATTTGAATCAAGCACACTGATTTATACTAACAATTCAGGAGAGTAGACACCTAATGAGCCAATATACGCACATTTTATTCGCAACAGATCTTACCGAACTCAGCAAGAATATTGCACCTAAAGTGAAAAAATTAGCTGAACTTTATGGCGCAAAAATTAGCCTGATTACTGTTCTTGAACAGTTTACACCTTTCGGTTATCCGAGTATTCCCAATGTTGAAAACTCTGTAAGTGAACAAGTACAAAACGCTATGAATGAATTAGGCGACAAAATTCAAGTGCCTAAAGAACGACAGCATATCGAGTTTGGTTCGGTGAAAGGCAAGGTCTTATCTTATGCTGACAGTATCCAAGCGGACCTCATTGTGGTCGGTAGTCACGGACGTCATGGATTAACGCGGCTTCTGGGGTCCAGTGCCAACGCTATCGTGAATGGCGCAGAATGCGATGTACTACTGCTAAGGGCATCTTAATTATTATTAACACACGCTTGCAGCATAACCGAACCGCTTGAAAAACTAGATTATAAATGTCCGCTTTGGGTCGTTAGCGGTCATTCGTCTATAAAGACTCTGCTAATAGTTAGATGATCGCGATTATTTTAATGCATGCTCATATGGCCACATTCGGTCAAAATTAGTCATTCTTCCAAGACTAGATAACTAATATATCAAGAAGATAGTTGGGTATTTGATTCTAATCAAACGTTATAAAATATTGAATGTTCAAATAATGTAGATATTAATTTCATACTTAATCTACTCATATGAAACAAGAAGCCTGGTCAGTAGGGATAATCATAGGAAGTACATTTTTCGTAGGGCTGTTGCTAGGAGGTTTGATTTACTTTTTTGATTTACAGTCGCCTGTTAGAGGGCTTCTCGAATGGATTGATGCTCGTGGGATATGGGCGCCAATTTTATTCATATTGTTAGACATTTTTATAGTGCTTTTCTTATTTCCTGGTGTCCTCATTACCATGGGAGCTGGTTTTCTATTTGGTGTAGTAAAGGGCTCTGTTTATATAATAATAGCAACCACTATCGGTGCAGTACTTGCTTTTATTTTTGCGCGCTATTTATTATCCGAACGCATCGCGAATTACCTACGCTCGAAACCGCGCCTTAGCTTTATTGATAAACTGCTAGCAACAGAAGGCTGGAAACTAGTACTCGCTACACGATTAATACCTTTCTTTCCATTTAAGCTTTCTAATTATTTATTTGGACTAACAAAGTTCAAATTAAAAGATTTTTTTCTTGGTACATTTTTTGGGATTTGGCCAATCACTGTTTTTAATGTCTATGTTGGGTCAATCACTGCGGACCTATCTACACTTGGCACCGGCACCACAAAAACTAATTTGGAATGGGGATTTTATATTTTTGGTTTAGTAATGACAATTTTCGCTGTTATATATGTTGGGCATCGAGCGAGACAAGCTTTAAAAGAATATCTCCCCGGCAGTGAGCAACAGATAAGTACCAACACTTAGCAAGTGTAAGATTGTGTGGTTACCATGGAAATATATTATACGTGTTGCAGCTCGTGCTCACGGTTTTCTAGACCCAATTTCTTTACTTGCGCAATTAAGTAAATTTTCTCAACCCTCTGAAGTTGCAGAACCCATCGAGTTATTGCGTGCCGGGGTTATCTTTCATGCCAGAGGTTTAATCAATAGCCGCGTAGTACAGCATAATCTAGACTGGGTTTGGCCATATTGGATTGAAAAACAATTCGACCCTACTGATGTCTCGTTTATTCCGAGAGCATTTTCTCTAACGCATGTAAATCTTACTCAACGCAATTGGACTGCAATCGGTATACCAAATTATAGAGCACTACCAATTGTGGATCCTCGTGGACTACTAACTCCATTTTTGGATAAATGGTCACTAGATACATGGATTATTACAGATAAAAATTCAGCTTTACTGCCTTCGCGTGAAATAAACTCACAACAAATTCTTAACATTCATGATGGTTTATCAATACGAACAGAAACAAAAAATGAATATCTAAGGCTGGTAACACATTCCGATGTTACAAAACAACACGACAAGCTTTTCTGTAATTTAAGAATTAAGGCTAATTCAAACGAACCCGCTTGGATTGTTGTCTCTTTACGCCCCTATAATCCAGAGGGAATCAGCTTTATTAACGATGTGGAAACCTCTAAAGATCGTAAAACATGGAGTGTTGACAAGGAATCAATTATTTTATTCGATCAGCCTATCGAACGTTGCCATGCTTCTACATACCACGATGGCGATGTATTTATCCATTTACTTGATGCTAAAGAACAATCGAATTCGCACTGTGATGTAGGTATGGTAACTGCAGCGGCATTATTTTCATTAGAACCAAACAAACACCGTAAATTAAATATAGAAATTCCACTAGATAAAAACCATTTCGAATCTTCATTAAATAATAAAAATCTAAACTCATCAGCATTATGGGCTAACAGCCTTCAAACAAAGTGTGAATTAAATATACCGGATAAAAATATCCAGCAACTCTATGATACTGCAATACGAACATTAATTTTGTGTTCTCCAAATGAGGTTTTCCCAGGACCATATACATATAAAAGATTTTGGTACCGCGATGCCGCCTTTATTGTTTATGGTCTTTTGTGCTTCGGCTTAATTGAACGCGCAGAACAAGCCTTACAGTATTTTCCAAAACATCAAGATCGATCGGGGTATTTCCATTCGCAGCAAGGTGAGTGGGACTCCAATGGTGAAGTATTGTGGATACTTCAGCGATTTTATGAGTTAACAAATACGTTACCTAAAGATATAGATTGGTGGCCAATAATAAGTCGAGGTGCAAAATGGATTATCAAAAAAAGACTTTCTAAAGATAAAACCAGTATGCATGCTGGCCTACTACCCGCAGGGTTTAGTGCAGAACACTTAGGCCCAAATGATTTTTACTATTGGGACGATTTTTGGAGTATCGCTGGATTACATGCTGCTGCTAAATTTGCAGATATTTTTAATCAGCCTGATGACAGGAAAACGTTCCTTAAAGAAGCTCTTTTGCTAACCGATGCTGTACATAATAGCTTAAATAAAGTTGCTGATCGCATTGGAACAAATGCGATGCCTGCCTCACCTTATCGTAGACTCGATGCGGGTGCAATTGGGTCAATAGCTGCAGGGTACCCATTGCAAATATATTCAGCGGAAGATCAACGCTTACTTAATACCGTTAATTTTATACTAGACGAGTGTTTTGTAGCGGGTGGTTTTTTTCAGGACATGATTCACTCCGGCATTAATCCCTATCTAACTCTTCATGTTGCTCAAGTGCTACTGCGTGCAAACGATAAGCGTTTTATACCATTACTTAATAAAGTTGCAGAACTTGCATCCCCTACTGGCCAATGGCCGGAAGCTGTTCACCCACGAACGTTAGGAGGATGCATGGGGGACGGCCAACATGCATGGGCTGCAGCAGAATGGATAATCTTGTTACGAAACATATTTGTAAGAGAAGAAAATGATGTCTTAATACTTTGTGCAGGCATACCTTCTGAATGGTTAAAAGAAAACACGGATCTATATTTTGGCCCCGCTTACACTTCTTTTGGAATAATCAAAATTTGGGTTAAGCCATGCGACAACAAAACAACTATTGAATGGGAATGTGATTTCCACAAAACACCAACAAATTTTGAAGTGCGCTTATTAGAACGAGCTCCAATTATTACAAACTCAAATATCACATCAGTTGTCTTTAATAACATGAGAAAAGAAGCATGAATATTGTAATGATGACCAATACATACTCACCACATGTAGGCGGTGTAGCAAAATCAATTGAAGCTTTTATTGCGGAATATCATCAGCGAGGACATCGTGTATTAGTAGTTGCGCCGATGTTTGAAAATGTATCAGAACATGAGCAAGACATTATTAGAATACCTGCAATCCAACACTTTAACGGCAGTGATTTTTCTGTTGCCTTACCAGTACCCGGCATACTGTCTTCTGCTATGCAAGAATTCGAGCCTGATGTAATTCATTCGCATCATCCTTTTTTAATAGGTTCAACTGCATTACGTATTGCCCATACTCACAAAATTCCATTGATATTTACACACCATACTAAGTATGAAGAATACACACATTATATGCCTGGTGACTCGCAAGCATTGAAAAAATTTATAATTAGTTTATCTACTAATTATGCCAACTTATGTGATCTAATTTTTGCACCCAGCGAGAGCATCGCTGAGATGATTCGAGATCGTGGTGTTGAAACACCCATTGCAGTAGTACCAACGGGTGTAAAATTGAGCCGCTTTGAAAATGCCAATGGCTTACAATTTCGCAAAATGCTAGGTATACCGGAAGATACATTTGTTATTGGTCATCTAGGCCGCTTAGCGAAGGAAAAAAATCTTGAATTTCTAGCTGATGCGATAATTTCTTTTCTCAAAAAACATTCGACAGAAAATAAATTTTGTTTTTTATTGTCAGGTGAAGGTCCAATGAAAGAAACTATCATAGACATGTTTG
>CAYXVH010000100.1:0-7953 GCA_964468615.1 uncultured Thiotrichales bacterium
TGATGATGATGATGATGATGCGGATACTGAAATCGATGCGATAGCAACTGGCTTGCACGAGACCGCAAGTATGGATGATCTTACTCAAGAGTTGGAGCAGATCGGCATGCAGACTACGATGAACGATCTAAAACCACTAGACTTGGATGAAGGTGAGATTGATATTTCTGACTCTGACGCACCGGAGGATACTACCATTGCCATGGAAGCAGATGATTTGAATGTCGACACGGGACTGTCGCCGGCTGATCCAGAAGCGACTGCAGCCTATTCGCAAAGTTCATTAAGTGATGCTTTGGATGGTGATGATACAGAGCAATTTGATGCCAGTAATATGGATACAGAATTTCTTGATCCCGCAGAGCAAACTGTAGCGCAAACCCATACTGATCTAGAAGAATTAGGTCCACCTTCTTTGATTGAAGAAGTGGGAACCAAGCTTGATTTAGCTAAAGCCTTCGTGGATATGGGTGACTCGGATGCTGCTAAAGAAACGTTGCTTGAAGTAATCAACGAAGGCGATGAGTCGCAAATTAAAGCTGCCAAAGATTTAATGGATAAGCTGGGTAGCTAAAACCCAGCTGTAGCTCGAAATAGTATTGACTCTAGTAAAAGTTCTATAGGCTTTGCGCTTGCCATTTATCTGATTCAATTTGTTTGCTTGTAGCTAAGCTGTCTACAAATTCATACAATTAAACCATGCGTATCGCTTTAGGGGTTGAATACAACGGTAGTCAATTCTATGGTTGGCAACGCCAATCGAATGCGGATTCTGTTCAGCAACGTCTAGAAGATGCAATTTCAAAAGTCGCTAATGCTCCAATCGTAACCACTACAGCGGGTAGAACAGATACCGGCGTGCATGCTACGGAACAAGTTGTTCATTTTGATTGTGGTATTCAGCGCGAGTTGAAAGCTTGGGTGCAGGGGGTGAACAGGTATTTGCCAAATTCAATTTCTGTGTTGTGGGCAAAGCAGGTAGAGTATGAATTTCACGCCAGATATAGTGCTCAGTCCAGGCTTTATCGTTATGTAATCTTCAACCATGCAACTCGTCCTGCATTGCTAGATCATTTGGTGACTTGGGAATACGCGACATTAGACTTGCAAAAAATGCAGCATGCAGCAGAACATTTGCTGGGTACGCATGACTTTACTTCATATCGTGCAGTGACATGTCAAGCTAAGAGCCCAATACGCACCATAAGTGAGATTGCACTCAGAAAACATAATGAATTTATTTGCATGGATATTCATGCCAATGCATTTTTGCACCATATGGTGAGAAATATCATGGGTGTATTAATGACCATTGCTAAGGGCGAACAAGCCGAAGACTGGTCACTTGAAGTATTGCAAAAATGCGATCGTACATTTGGTGGTATCACTGCACCAGCAGCAGGCTTATATTTAGTTAAAGTACAGTATGATGAAAGCTTTGGTTTAGATGCCAGAGTAAGATGGCCTGCTATTGCAGGTGGTTAAATTCAAGTAAAAATATTAAATGCAAACACGTATTAAATTTTGTGGTTTGACCAGACAACAAGATGTTCAACATGCTGTGGCCTTGGGTGTGGATGCATTGGGTTTTGTGTTCGTAAATAACAGTGCACGCAATATAGATATTGATACTGCAGTGAATTTAGTTCGCGAAGTGCCTCCATTTATTATTAAAGTTGGCTTATTTATGAACGCGCAAGTTGCTGATGTTGAAAATGTAACTAAGGATGTGAAATTAAATTTACTGCAATTTCATGGTGATGAAGAAGAGACGTTTTGTGCTCAGTTCAATATGCCTTATCTAAAAGCAGTACCTATGGCGAGCACCTCATCGCTAGAAGGATTTTGCGAGAACTTTAAAACCGCTACAGGCTTTATATTAGACAGCCATGCGCAAGGCCAGATGGGAGGTAGTGGAGAAAAATTCACATGGAGTGAGATACCAAAAAACCTCAATAAACCCGTCATTCTAGCGGGAGGGCTAACAGTAGGTAATGTCGCCGAGGCTATACGTGTAGTACATCCTTATGCGGTTGATGTGAGTAGTGGAATTGAGGCTAGTAAAGGTATCAAAGACCCCGCTAAAATGGAGCAATTCATTAAGGAAGTATATCGTGACTAGGATTGCACAAAAAACTGCGTCTCAAGCAGCGGGAGACCATATTTCAGGCGAGATGCCAGATAAACAAGGTATGTTCGGTGAGTACGGTGGCCGATATGTGTCGGAGACATTGATAGAACCGCTGGCAGAGCTAGAGCAGGCGTATTTCCAATATAAAGATGACCCTGAATTTGTAGCTGAATTTGACGCAGATCTTGCGAATTATGTGGGTAGGCCCAGCCCACTTTATCACGCACAACGTTTGAGTCAAAAATACGCTGGTGCGCAGATATATCTAAAACGCGAGGACCTGAATCATACTGGTGCGCATAAGATCAACAATACGATAGGCCAAGCTTTGCTTGCTAAACGCATGGGCAAGCCGCGCATCATTGCGGAAACCGGTGCCGGCCAGCATGGTGTCGCCAGTGCTACCGTTGCTGCGCGACTAGGGCTTGAATGTGTAGTGTATATGGGTGAGCAAGATATATATCGCCAAGCCCCTAATGTCTATCGGATGCGTTTACTTGGAGCAAAGGTTGTTCCCGTCACTTCAGGTTCAAAAACGCTAAAAGATGCTTTGAATGAAGCGCTGCGAGATTGGGTGACAAATGTGGATGATACTTTTTATATTATCGGTACCGTTGCAGGACCGCATCCCTATCCATTATTAGTGCGCGATTTTCAGTCGATAATCGGTCGCGAAGCAAAAACACAAATGTATGAGCAAACTGGTGGCTTGCCAGATGCGCTCGTAGCTTGTGTAGGCGGTGGTTCAAATGCTATAGGTTTATTTCATCCTTTTATAGATGATGAAAGTGTCAAAATGTTTGGGGTAGAAGCTGCCGGTTTGGGAATTGATACCGATAAGCATTCGGCACCATTAAATGCAGGACGCCCAGGTGTGTTACATGGAAATCGAACTTACTTGATGGAGGATGACAACGGGCAAATTATGGAAACACATTCTATATCTGCCGGTTTGGATTATCCTGGTGTAGGTCCAGAGCATGCTTGGTTAAAAGATATTGGCAGAGTGAAGTATGAATCGATAACAGATGATGAAGCACTAGCAGCATTTCATGAGTTAACACTGGTTGAAGGAATTATTCCGGCATTAGAAAGCAGTCATGCAGTTGCATATGGATTAAAGTTAGCTAGCTCAATGTCTAACGATAAAAATATTATTGTAAATTTATCGGGTCGTGGTGATAAAGATATTAACACCGTAGCTGATATAGAAGGTATAACGATATGAGTCGTATACAAGCTTGCTTTGATAACTTAGCGAAATCAAATCGCAAGGCGTTAATCTCATATGTTACTGCAGGAGACCCTCATCCGGATCAAACCGTTAAAATTATGCACACATTAGTCGAAGCAGGCTCAGATATTATCGAACTTGGTGTGCCATTTTCAGACCCGATGGCAGATGGGCCCGTTATACAAGCTGCTTGTGAGCGCGCATTAGTGCACGGCACAAGTTTGCAGCAAGTTCTCAATATGGTTGCAGAGTTTCGTCAACAAGATGCTGACACACCGGTTGTACTGATGGGTTATCAAAATCCAATTGAGGTGATGGGTGTTAAAAAGTTTTCACAGCAAGCTCAGCAAAAACAAGTTGATGGGGTTCTTACGGTGGATATGCCAATTGAGCAAGCTGAGGGAACTGTAAACGAATATAAAAAATGCAAGCTTGATAATATTTTTTTAATAGCGCCAACAACAAGTTCAGAACGAATTAAAAATATTTGCGAGCATTCTTCTGGGTTTGTGTATTACGTTTCTTTAAAAGGTGTAACTGGTGCCGGCAATCTCGATACCGTGGAAGTTGCAAAAAAAGTAGCAGAAATCGAGAAAGTGTCTTCGTTGCCGGTAGGTGTGGGCTTCGGTATTAAGGATGCGGAAAGTGCTAGCAAGGTTGCATTAATAGCCGATGCAGTAGTGGTGGGAAGTGCAATTATTCGTGAAATAGAAGCCCATGCCTCCAATCAAGATGTTATGTTAGAAAATATAAAAGCTTTGCTATCCGCCATGCGCGTGGCGATGGATGATGTAACTTGTAATAAATTGGGTAATAAACAGGGAAATGAAGAAGTTGCTTAAGATAACGAGAAGATTCACATGAGTTGGCTAATATGACTTGGTTGGAAAAATTAATGCCCTCGCGCATTCGTACCGAAGGTACGAGTAAGCGTAAAGTGCCTGAAGGCTTGTGGGATAAATGTCCTAGTTGTAGTGCTGTTTTGTATCGATCAGATTTAGAACGTAATTTACAAGTCTGTCCAAAATGTAATTATCATATGCGCATTGGCGCACGTGAACGCTTGCAGTCTTTTCTTGATGAAGAGGGGCAAGAGGAGTTAGCTGCAGATATAGAATCAATCGACTTTTTAAAGTTTAAAGATAGTAAGAAGTATAAGGATCGCATCACTGCAGCGCAAAAAGCTACAGGTGAAAAAGATGCTTTGATTGTTATGAAGGGTAATTTGAAAGAATTACCAATTGTTACTGTCGCTTTTGAGTTTAAGTTTATTGGCGGTTCAATGGGCTCGGTAGTGGGTGAAAAATTTTTACGCGCAGCGAAATATGCACTTAGTGAAGAAATACCCTTGGTATGTTTCTCTACTAGTGGAGGCGCGCGGATGCAAGAAGCGTTGATGTCATTGTTTCAAATGAGCAAAACAAGTGCTGTGCTAGAACGAATGCGTGAACATGGTTTGCCTTTTATTTCTGTGTTAACAGACCCAACTACTGGTGGAGTGTCAGCAAGTTTTGCTATGTTGGGCGATCTTAATATTGCTGAACCCAATGCTTTGATTGGCTTCGCTGGACAAAGAGTGATCGAGCAAACCGTGCGCGAAACCTTGCCCGAAGGTTTTCAAAGAAGCGAATTTTTGCTAGAGCATGGTGCACTAGATATGATTGTTGATCGGAAAAACTTGCGTGATCAATTGCATGAAATGCTAAGTGTTCTTACTCATGTAGATATCAAAAAAGAAGAAAAGAACTAGAAAAGAAAAACTATCCATAACTACTTTTGCTATTATCTCATTTGGATTTAATTCTCAATGGCTTTGAGATTTGGAGATCTCTAAAGTTATTTTATTTGGGAATTTTTGTTTGACGAAAATTACTGCTATGAAATTTAAAAATTTACACAAGCGGTTGGCTTAGTAAGGGTCGTAGTATGAGATTCAAGCATCTGCATGAATGGTTGGTTTGGCAAGAAACCTTGCACTCGCAAAAAATTGAGTTAGGTCTTGAGCGAATTTCTGATGTTGCTAACAGTATGGGTGTAGCCAAACCTAAATATAAGACTATTGTGGTGGCGGGTACCAATGGCAAGGGTTCCGTCGTAACTATTTTAGAATCTATTTTCCATCATGCTGGGTATCGTGTAGGCGCTTATACCTCGCCGCATTTGCTTCACTACAATGAACGTATTCGTGTTCGTCAACAGAATGCAGATGATGATTCTTTATGCAACGCTTTTGATAAAGTAGATCGTGCACGTGGTGATACGAGTCTTAGTTATTTCGAATTTGGCACCCTAGCAGCGATGCAAATTTTTGCTGAGTCAGAATTAGATGTCGCAATCTATGAGGTCGGGCTAGGGGGGCGTCTTGATGCAGTAAATATTCTCGATGCCGAAGTAGCGATTGTGACGAGTATAGGTATTGATCATGTACAGTGGCTAGGTTCTACTCGAGAATCAATAGGTTTTGAAAAAGCTGGAGTATTTCGAGCTAATCGTCCCGCCATATGTGGTGATGCAAATCCACCAAATAGTCTTATTGAATATGCAGAAAAACTAGGTACAGAATTATTGTTGATCAATAAAGATTACTCTTATAAAAAGAAAAACGATGATATGTGGTCGTTTAGTGGAGAAAACTTAATTTGGGATGGCTTGCCCATGCCAAGTCTCTATGGTGAGAAGCAGATTGGCAATGCTGCGACTGCTTTAATGGCTTTAATTCAACTTGATGATAATTTAGCCGTTACGCGGGAAAGCGTAGACCGAGGTTTAAGTAATACTAGTCTTCCTGGGCGTTTCCAACGTATTCCTGGTCCTTGTGAAATTATCTTAGATGTTGCACATAATCTGGATAGTGCAAAGGTATTGGTTGATAACCTACGGGAATTGAAGCCTGCATCGAAAACCATCGCAGTATTTGCGGTGTTAGCAGATAAAGATGTTTGCGGAATTATAGAGTGTGTTGGCGGGCTGTTTGATGAGTGGCATATTTCTCAGTTAGATTCCGAGCGAGCGCTTGATAAAGAAAGCCTGAAAAAGCAGCTTGATAACTGTTGTCGTAACTGCGTCATATATTCTTATTCCTCTATATCAGAGGCCTATAATGCTGTTAAAAATAAGCTAGATGAGTCAATGCGTATTGTGGTGTTTGGCTCTTTTTTAACAGTAGCAGAAGTACTGAGCCTGGAAGTATAATTCTGCATAGTTATCCTCTAGGCCTTTATGTGCTTAGTTTGTAAACTGATTGAAAAATTAGAGGTCAAAGAGGCTTCAAAGTCAAAATATTATCTATATGGAAACTACATTAAAACAGCGTTTGATAGGCGCAGCGGTCATAATTGCACTAGCAGTGATATTTGTACCGATGATATTAGATGGTTCTGGGCGTCAAGAATCAGTGGCGCTTAATGTGGAAGTACCACCAGAGCCAACCTTTACCTTTGATAGTGATTTGCCTGACCCTAAAAAGTTGGATGAATTACCACCAATGGAAAAACCTGAAGATGCCGCTATTGAACCTTCAGTTCAGGGGGAGAATGCAGAACAATCTTTACCCGAAACAGCTGAAGAAACTAAAACTACCAGTACACAAGTTGCAAAGGTGCAAGTAGTAGAAGCAACCGAAAACCATATCAAAACTAATCCAGCTTTAAGTGCTTGGGCTGTACAAGTAGCTGCATTTGGTGAAAAAGGTAAAGCTTTGGCGCTGCAAGAGAAGCTATTGGCAAGCAAATTGTCGGCTTTTACTGAGCAGTCTGGCAGTGGCAATAAATCTGTATACCGCGTAAAAGTGGGTCCAGAGTTGAAGCGCGAGAATGCAGATAAATTGCGTGATAAGATTGAAAAAGAACATGGTTTGAAGGGAAGTTTCGTCACTAAACATCCATAAAATGACGTTCTTGCGCTATTTAAAAGAACATACGGGTTTAACTAAATCTAGTAAACACAATTGTTAAAGTAAAATATGGAATTTTCTTGGATTGATATAGGGATTGTTTTCATCCTGCTAGTTTCGGTTGTCGTGGCTATCTTCCGTGGCTTTGTGAAAGAGGCTGTGTCTTTAGTGAGTTGGATTGCAGCAATTTGGTTAGCGATAAACTATTCAAATCAAGTTGCATTATTTTTGCCAGCAAGTATTGATGAGGCCACCTTTAACCTTTCGCAAAGCGAGATTGAAGTAAGTAAGTTACGTGTAGGGATTGCCTTTGTATTAATTGTAATTGGTACATTGATTGCGGGTGCTTTGCTGAATTATATTCTCAGTCATTTAACAAAAAATCGTGCGTTACGAGGTGTGGACCGTCTTTTAGGAGGCTTTTTTGGTATTTTCCGTGGTATCGCTATTGTTGTATTACTTATATTAGCGGCTTCCTATACAAATTTTCCTTTATCAGATACTTGGAAAGCTTCACAAGTTTTACCACCGTTTGAATTGGTGGCTAAAAAAGTTATTGAATTTATGCCGCCTGAATTCTCCAAATATTTTTCATTGGATGGGGCAGATCTACAAGCTTCAGCCTACCACTTCTAACAAACTAGGGCTTAACCATGTGTGGCATAGTAGGAGTCGTTGCAAACAACGCGGTTAATC
>CAYXVH010000101.1:0-2582 GCA_964468615.1 uncultured Thiotrichales bacterium
TTAATCGTTCTTGCATTTCAGCTGCGGCTCTGCGTGTGAAGGTAATGGCTAGTATATGTGAGGGTTCTACGCCACTGAGTAATAGTTTTAAAATTCGATGGACCAGGAGATGGGTTTTGCCGCTACCGGCAGATGCAAAGACAGCGATATTCTCCATTGGATTAGTGGCAAGTGCGGTCTTATCAAAAATGGTCTTGTTTGATTTTGCTAAATTAGATTTTTGAAGGGCCATTCGGTTAGCATACTGTTGTAGTTTCATTCCTACAATTGCTTAACAGGTCTTAGTAAATAAAAAATAAGCTTAACTTTGGATATATAAATGGCAGGGAAATATAACGCTTCAGATATTGAAGTATTAAGCGGATTGGATCCGGTTCGTAAACGGCCGGGGATGTATACCGATACTACTCGACCCAATCATTTAGCGCATGAAGTCATTGATAACAGTGTCGATGAAGCCATATCAGGGTATGCCAAATCCATTGACATCAAATTATATAAAGATGGTTCATTAGAAGTGGCTGATGATGGGCGTGGTATGCCGGTCGATAAACACCCTAAGCTTAAGTTGCCGGGTGTTGAGGTCATTCTTAGTACTTTGCACTCTGGTGGTAAATTTTCTAATAAAAACTATTCTTTCTCTGGTGGCTTGCATGGTGTGGGTGTGTCAGTAGTGAATGCTTTGTCGAAGAATCTTGAGATTTGGGTACGAAGAGGTGGAAAAGAATACAACATGGCATTCAAGGGTGGGAAGAAGAGCTCTAAACTTGAAGTAGTTGGATCGGTTGGGCAAAGAAATACTGGAACCACTATTCGATTTTGGCCAGATGCGAAATATTTTGAAAGTGATAAGTTTTCAGTATCAAACCTACTGCACACCATGCGTGCTAAGGCGATTCTTTGTCCAGGGTTACAAATTAGCTTTGATGACCAGGTAAATAAGAAAAAATATGAGTGGTGTTATGAGGATGGCTTAAAAGATTATTTGTTGGAATCCATAGAGGGGATTGAACATCTTCCGCAAGATGGCTTTTGTGAACACTTTGAGGGTGGCGAAGAAGCGGTTGAGTGGGCAATAGCGTGGTTGTTGGAAGAAGGTGAAGGATTAAAAGAAAGTTACGTAAACCTTGTGCCTACTGCGCAAGGTGGTACACATGTATCGGGTTTAAGAACAGGCTTAACCGAAGCGCTGCGAGAGTTTTGTGAATTTAGAAAATTATTGCCTCGTGGTGTAAAGCTTACTCCAGAAGATGTGTGGGAAAGACTTTGTTATGTATTGTCCGTTAAGATCAAAGAGCCTCAATTTGCCGGGCAAACTAAAGAGCGTTTAAGCTCGCGTGAAACTGCTGTATTTGTAGCGGGAGTAGCTAAAGATTCATTTGGCCACTGGCTAAATCAGAATGCCGAATCAGGTGAACTGATAGCGCAACTTGCGATTAGTAATGCAGAGTCACGCTTAAGGAAAAGTAAAAAAATTGTCCGCAAAAAGATTGCCAGTGGTCCAGCGTTGCCAGGGAAGCTTGCTGACTGCTCTTCAGAAGATTTGTCGCGTACGGAATTATTTTTAGTAGAAGGTGATTCTGCAGGTGGTTCTGCAAAGCAAGCGCGAGATAGAGTTTATCAAGCGATTATGCCTTTGCGCGGCAAGATTCTGAATACTTGGGAAGTGTCTTCCGATCAGGTTTTGGGTTCACAGGAAGTGCACGATATTTCTGTTGCTATTGGTGTAGAGCCTGGCAATGATGATATCTCAGGTCTGCGTTATGGAAAAATCTGCGTGCTCGCAGATGCGGACTCAGATGGTTTGCATATTGCGACATTATTGTGCGCGCTTTTTTTGCAACATTTTCAAGCCTTGGTTGAGGCGGGCCATATTTATATGGCTATGCCGCCTTTATATCGAATCGACGTAGGTAAAGAGGTGTTTTATGCCTTGGATGATGAGGAGCAACGTGGAATTTTGGATCGTGTTAAAGCTGAAAAGAAAACTGGGAAAATAAATACAATACGATTTAAAGGTTTGGGCGAAATGAATCCCATGCAATTGCGTGAATCTACCATGGCGGTTGATACACGAAGACTGGTGCAGCTTTCGTTATCAGAACATAAAAAAACTTTTCAAATGATTGATATGTTGTTAGCAAAAAAACGATCTGCGGATCGTAAAGAATGGTTAGAAAAGAAGGGAAATTTAGTAAAAATTTAATATGAGCGATAACATAGAATTGGACTTTGATCCGTCCGAAAAACTACCTATTCAAGAATTTGCTGAGAAAGCTTACCTGGAATATTCCATGTATGTGATTCTTGATCGCGCTCTGCCTAATATTGGTGATGGTTTAAAACCCGTACAGCGTAGAATAATTTATGCAATGTCCGAATTAGGGCTGTCCGCAGTTTCCAAGCATAAAAAATCAGCACGTACCGTCGGCGATGTGATCGGCAAGTACCATCCGCATGGCGATAGCGCCTGTTATGAGGCGATGGTTTTGATGGCACAGCCATTTTCTTATCGTTATCCACTTGTTGATGGGCAGGGCAATTGGGGTTCTACCGATGACCCTAAATCTTTTGCTGCGATG
>CAYXVH010000102.1:0-14095 GCA_964468615.1 uncultured Thiotrichales bacterium
AACAAAAAAACATACAACCGGTGTCATGACGATCAGTAAGCATGAGCCTGTAAAGCGACATCATCTCACCTGTTGGGAGCCATGGTTGGCTACTCCAAAGTGTACGAACATAACTGAATATGCATTATCAGATACTGAAGAGACACTTATCGTGGTAAATATTCATGCTATAAACTTCACGCTAGGAGTTAAACAGTTTCGTAAGCAGATTGATAAAGTACATAAAGAATTAACTAAACACAAAGGTCCCATTATTCTTTCTGGAGATTTTAATACTTGGCGTAAAAAACGTATGAAAATACTAGATACGCTGGCGATAGAGCATGGGCTTGATGCATTAACCTTTCAAGAAGACCATCGTAAATCTGTGTTTGGTCAGATGCTAGATCATATTTATGTGCGTTCACTGACGCCGGAAAGTACTGGCACACACTACGTTAAGTCTTCGGACCATAATCCACTTTCTGCTGAATTAAGTTTTAGCTGGTCTCTTGCTTAGTTTTCTTTGAAGCATTCTTCTATGCATGCCTAATGCGCGTGCAGTAGCAGATAGGTTTCCGTCGTTTTCATTTAGTACTTTTTGAATGTGTTCCCACTCTAATCGTTTCACTGACATCGGGTTGGGTACTAGTTTTTGTTTAGCATTTCCTTCGGGTTTGAAGAAGGATTGGTAAATTTCATCGCTACTTGCGGGCTTGGTTAAATATTGGATAGCACCTAGCTTGATGGCTTCTACCGCTGTAGCTATGCTTGCATATCCAGTAAGTACAACTATTTTTATTTTAGAATTAAGTTCTTTTAAGAGTGGAATGACTTGTAGTCCTGAGTCATTGCCTAAACGTAAATCTACCAATGCATATTCTGGTTTGCAGTGATTGGCAGTTTGTATAGCAGTTTCAATAGAGTTGGAGCTGAATACTGTAAAGCCTTTCTTTTCTAATGCTTTAGTTAAAGCTGAAGAGAATGCCTCATCATCTTCGACAATAAGAAAATGCCTGCCGTTAGAGCTCATGAAATTGATAATGCTTGAAGCGGGAGGGAGATAGTGGTTTGCAAACCGCCTTCGCTACGGTTTTTTAAAGATACTTTTCCGCCAAAGCGTTTAATGATTCCGTGGGATAAAAACAGACCAAGGCCTAAACCTTTCACTTTGTCACCTGAAGTGAGTGGTTGTTGGCCAATAATTTCTGAGTCATCAAGGTGAATGCCAGGACCATGATCTGAGACTAATAAAGTGAGTGCTTGAGACTCCAATATGGCTTCACAGGATACATATTCTGGTGACACATTAGCTGCATTATCTAAAATATTTTTAATGGCTTGTCTTAATGAGCGTTCGGCAATTATTTCAGGTCCAGGTGCTTCGCCTTGCCACGACGTCTTTATACTCACTTCAGGTCGAGAATTTTTCCAATCATCTAGCAGCTCAGCAATAAAATTCTGCAGAAGCATAGGCTCACCTTTTTCTAATGGTGCGCCTGTATATCAGCACTTAAATGGTCCCCAATTAGAAACAGACTGGACCTTTACTGTGGGCTATCAAAAAGCTTTTTAGTGGTTACCATAATAAAATAATTTAAGAATACAAATACTTAGTAGTATTTAGCGGTGTCTGTCGGTTTTTTGCTACACGTTAGTACGCATAGCTTGACCCTAAATCACTCTATATAAACAATTGAATTTCAAAAGAATAATGATTATTCAATAAATTTAAAGAGAACATATTTAGGGAAGTATTTGTGTCTGTACTTGAGACTATAATTGGTAAAAGAAAACCAAAATTTGATTCTTATGATTCGATTTTAGATTTGTTACAAAAATTTATGATTGAAAGCAAGTCGCAAGCATCAATGCGCGAGTTTACACCACCTCAACAGGCTGTGATGACAATGTATACCTACGGGGCAATGGCGTATTTAGCAGAGATGCACGAAGTCCCTGAGCAAGAATTTATTCTGGTGTTGGATTCCTATTTACAACGCCAAGGCTTATCCGATAAACAATCAGTTACGGAAGCAAAAATTATTGTCGAGCAAGCAAAAGATCCTAGTATGCATTGGGGTATTGAAACGGGTTACAACTCTTCAATGTATTGGTACAAAGATAAAGATACCAATGCACCGAAAGCGCTTGCGCGTTTATTGAAGACAACAAGATAAAAACAACTCGATAAGCACAAGCTTGTGTGTGTCGTTGAGGCATTGGAATGATCAATGATCTAGTCTCAACATTTTTTAAGTCCCCAAACCTAAATAAAATCTCAGTAGTATCCCGAAGCCTACTTCTCCTAATGAAAGTATGTGGTTTATGTGGGGACGAGTAAATCCGTATGAATACGGATGTATTAGCATTCATGAAATTCGCAAGTATTGACAATAGTTGGGCAAATTCTAGATTTGATTTATCTTGGTTTTTAAGTTGTGCAGAGTTTGCATTTATTTGTCATGATTATTAGTTCATGCAGAGGGTTAACCTGCATTTTCAACATAATTTTAGCGCGATGGTCTTCTACTGTGCGAGGGCTAATGTTTAGGGCTTCGGCTATTTTCTTATTAGAGGCGTTGGCATGGTCAGTAATTAACATAGCCATTACTTGTTTTTCTCTTGGCGATAGGCGGTTAAAGCGTTCATTACAACTATCTTCTGCTGCTGTATTTTGTCTGATTATTTTAGATTGAGCCAATGCTTGTTCAATTCGTTCTTGTAACACTTCTTGTCGATATGGTTTTTCAAGAAAATCTATCGCACCATTTTTAAGTGCTTGAACGGACATTGGAACATCGCCATGACCGGTCACGAATATTATGGGTATGTTATGACTTTTTTCAGCAAGAATTTTCTGTAGTTCTAATCCATTAATTCCTGGCATTCTAATGTCTAATACCAGGCAGCCAATTTGATTGTCTTGGTAAGAATTTAGAAATTCTTCTGCAGATTCATAGTTCTCAACCTCTATATCACGCACTTCTAGTGAAGCAGTAAGCGCTTTGCGTATAGCAGGATCGTCATCGACAACATGTACAATTCCTTGAGTAGACACTTAGTTATCTCTTATCAATAGGTAATGTGAAGTGGAATTGTGTTTCTTGTGTATGACGGGAGTCAAGCCAAAGCTTGCCGCCATGAGCATCGATTATCGAACGGCTAATGGATAAGCCCATTCCCATCCCGGTTGATTTGGTTGTATAAAACGGTTTAAATAAATTATTGATATGTGAAATTTCAAGACCCGGTCCAGTGTCTTTAACTGTCACTTGTGCTTCAGGCTCATTTCGATTTTTTCCATTGAGATGTGTATAGACAGTTAGTGTACGAGCTTTACCGTTATTGTTTTGCATGGCTTCTATGCCATTACGTATTAAGTTAACCAATACTTGTTGGATTTGAACTTTATCTACCTCAATAGATGGCAATTCGTTATCCAATGTGACGTGTATTGAAATATTATGGTCTTGCGCATCAGAATTTAAGAAGCGCACGGTTTCTTGAGTGAGATCATTTAAGTCTACTGCGCATTTTTCCATTGGTTGATTGCTAGCGAATTGTCTACAGTGTCGTACGATTTCCCCTGAACGCAGGACTTGTTCGGATGCGCTTTGCATAATATCTAGCAGTTTATTGTTAATGTTTGGTTCCTTAGTCAACAGTGTTTGTGCGGCATCAATATAATGCGAAATAGCGCTTAAGGGTTGATTAAGTTCGTGTGCTAAACCGGTAGCCATTTCATCCATATTGCTAAGTCGTGAAACATGAGCTAATTCATCTTGTAGCTGCTTATGTTTCTTTTCTTGCTCTACACGATCTGTAATATCTTTCATGAAACAGTGATGTCCAATGAAATCTCCATCATCATCGACGCGTCTAACGATTAGTACATGTTTAAAAATAGGAGAGCCATCTTTTCGAATACCTTTGATATCGAGCTCTACATTATCTTCCTCTAGCATTTGTTGAAAGCCACGCTCACCTGCTTCTATATGTTCCGGATCTACCGTCACTTTCCAGGACTGGCCGATGAGTTCATTAGGGGTGTATCCAAGCAGCCCTGCATAATTTTTATTCACATAGTCGTAACACCCATCAGGATCCATTCGTGCGATTCCTGGTAATGAGTGGGAGAGCGCTATGTTCAATTCACGAGTATTTTGTTCTGCACGTTTTTGTTCGGTAATGTCGCGCATAGCCCCCAGAATTCTTGTAGCCTTGCCTTTTTTATCGCGTGCAATGTATGCATGATCATCAACATAGCAATAACTGCCATCTGGTTTTTTAAATTGATGTTTTTCATCCCAGCGATCTGAGTTTGATTCAGAAATTATTGTGAGAGAACTTTGTACGCGTTCACGGTCATTTGGGTGAATTCTCTCTAGCCACCATTCCCAAGTATTTCCTTCGGGTGGGCGGCCAAAGTTGTTGGTATAAGTCTCATTCCACCAGACTTTATTGGTGACTTTATCCATATCCCAAACACTATCATTGGTAGCGTGCATAACTAGCTCTAAGCGTTCCATTTCTTTTTTGAGCTTTTTTTCTGCTTGTCTGCGAACGGTAATCTCTTCAGAGATACCCATCAACCTAATTACTTCATCTTGCTCATTCTTTATCGGCACAAAACTTGAAGAATATATTTTTCCACTCGTTCCTGTAAATTCAAAAGTAGACTTTTCACCTTGCCTTGCTTTTTCTTGC
The DNA here is from genome assembly GCA_964468615.1 of uncultured Thiotrichales bacterium. Taxonomy (GTDB): domain Bacteria; phylum Pseudomonadota; class Gammaproteobacteria; order UBA4575; family UBA4575; genus JABDMD01. Next base: position 4,690 of record CAYXVH010000102.1, read on the forward strand.
AACTGTTTGATTCGGCGGTAGTCTTTTTCCGCCACGCCTGCAAGGTACGGGGTGCCTTTAATTTGATCTTCACTTTCGAGATCTAGCATTTTTAAGCCGCTCGGATTCATACTGGTGAAACAACCTTGCAAGTCTATTCCATGAATGCATACAGGCGCGTTATTGAAAAATAAACGACTGTGGGAATTCTGTTTTTGTTTTTCTATTTCTAGACGTTTTGATTCTAGAAGCTTGCCTACAATTAAGCTGAGTTTTTGTAATGATTTAATCTGAAATGAGTTTAGATTGTTGGGTTTGTAATCTAGTACACAAAGAGCCCCAATTGCGTAGTTATCTGACGTTAGAATAGCTATACCTGCATAAAAACGAAACTTAGGATCGTTGATAACCAAAGGGCTGCCATCAAAACGTGGATCTTGTATTGTATCTTCTATAACTAATGGTTCTGTTCCCATTATTGTGTGGTGGAAAAATGAAATATCTCTAAGTACGCCGGAAACTCCTTCTAGCCCACATATGAATCGAAGTTTAACGTCACTAGTGTCTACAAAGCTCACTAATGCGGTTGGTACATTGCAAATGTCTGCTGCTAATTCAGTGATGGTTTTAAATTCCGCTTCATCAGAATAATCGATGTCACGGTAGCGCATTAGTGCAGAAATGCGCGAGGCCTCTTTGTCGTAAGGGGAAGGGTTGATAATCATTGTGTTGCTTAATCAACTTTTATAATTATTCGTGAGTTTATTATTGCATTAATACTATTATGATATTCCTTATAAATATTATGGTACTTATTGATAAATATTGATGCGCAGTTAGTTTTTTAATTTCCGAGAAGGTATTAAATTTACATCTACATCATTTTCTTGCTTATATTATCCACCACTCTTAAGCGCAAGCTTCGCAACTGCACTTCTAAGTTCATCAGCATGGGAGTTGGTGGCGCTACGTTCAATTAAAATTGCACGCGGTGCTGTTTGTTTGCCGTAATAATCATGATTCCAGTCATTGCGAGTTTTTAGCACTGCGCCTTCAATATTGACGCCTCCATAAATACCCTTGGTTCTGGAAAAAGCTAAAATATCAGCTGTTTGTGCTTTGGCACCAGCACCGATTGGGCCTGCAGCAATACTGATATCGCCGCCTAATTTGAAAGAAGAGGTGAGTAGTGCATCGACTCCTCTATCGGTCATCACCATTAAAATGATTTCAGATACCTCTACGCCAATTTGAAAACCTACTGTTCCCGATCCCATCGTATAGAACGCAGGATCACTCCAGATATTACCGCCACCTTTCACCAATAGAACACCACTACCACCTGAGCCGCCAAATATAAAGCCACCTTTAACCAGTTGAGGCACGATTAATACGCCTTTGGCATTACTCATATTGTCGCGGAACCATTTCATGTCAGGGTCAATCGTAAAGGTATTGACGGCATTAGTGGCTGCATCCACTAATGCCTCAGCAGTGGCTTCGTTAGCCGCTAGCTGGGAAGAGGAGATAAATAAAAAGCATGTAAAAAGTAAACTCAGAAAAACATGTTTGCGCATGATTTTTATCCTTAATAAAAGTAAAGAGAGTGATTTGTAAATATTATTATATCTTTAAACCATTATTAGGCGATAAAGTTCAATATTATTTGTAAGGTTTGCTAAGGGTTTATATAACGTTTAGTCCAGCAAGCAATATTTTCTGCAATATACTCAGCATCACGTTTTTTGGAGATTAAATGATCAGTGTTATCTAGCGATATAAAGCTTTTAGGGTGCTTGGCTTCCATAAAGATTCTTGCGGCTTCGTCAATCGAAACAATGTCATCAAAAGGCGAATGGAAAACGAGAATTGGTTTATTCAGTTTCCTTATGAAATGGCGTTCATCATAATCTTTAAGGTCCAAAATATATTTTTTGGTGAATCTGAAAGAGCGATCAAAGACTGTTACGTCATCAAAACCGTTTTTTAGAATCTTAGGGATATGTTGCTCGAAGTGATCAAGCACATGCGCAGGACGGCTAGGTGCAGCAATAGTCGCTACCGCTTGAATTTCATCTAATTCACATGCCGCCGCTACTGCTGCTATGCCGCCCAAGCTATGGCCTATCAATAACTGTGGTGCTGAGTAATTTTTGGTTAAAAATATTACTGCAGCTTTAATGTCATCGATGTTGCTAGAAAAATCAGTAGTAGAAAAGTCACCTTCACTTTTGCCAAGCCCAACGAAGTCAAAACGCAATACCTGGATACCTTGATCAGCAAGAGCTTTGCAAATGCGATAACTCGCCGCATGGTCTTTGGAGCAAGTGAAACAATGCGAGAAGATAGCTTGAGCAATCGGATTTTCTACTTGATCGATCACGCCTGCTAAAATTTCGCCACGGTTATTTTCGAAAGTTACATCCATAAGTATTTATTTGTTTGTATTTTCTGGGGGTGCTTTATCCCAAGGATAGCCATCTTTAGCAAGTTCATAACCGATGTTAAAAAGTGCTTTAGTGTATTCGGGATCAAAGGCTTCTTTGGGTTTTAAATCAAAAGATTTAGGAATAATCGCTAGGTTATAGTCTATTCCATCGCGTGAGGTTATTTCATAAATTCTATATAAGTCACCTACCGCTTTATTTTCAATTGTCATACTAAGTGATTTAAGGGCAATCGAATATAGGCTGGTTTTTACAGGTTCATATATGGCCTGACTTCGTCCATTGCGTATGATGTAAAGTCTGCGTTCAATTCTATTTTCTACTGCTTCTACAAGCTCGGTCTCAACTATTTGCGGTGGGTATAGGAATGCTTGCCTAGTTACTCCTCCATCTACATGTAGCTCAGTAAAATGCTGATTTTCTGCTGTTACATTAATATTTACTGGCGGGAAAAATCCAGGTACAGCCGATGAAGCTAATAAAATATTATGAACCAGATCCAATGCATTTGGTTTTCCACTGAGTGCAATTTCTCCAATATCCCAAATTACGAGTCTGCCTGCATCGAGATTGGTAGTGCCTATCCACAGACGTCGACCTTTTAAATGCTGCTTGGAAATTAAATCGAGAATTTCAGCAGTTAGGTATTTGCTAATTAAGTTTTTTAAGGGACGGGTATCTAAGATTGCGCTACCACCGAATAGGCCGCTGAAAATTTGCGTTCGATAAATATCTTCTTGCCCTAAATTTGAATACACATCAAAAAGCATGTCATCATATTCTGCACCTAGAAATACAAACGGTGCTGCTAGGGCGCCAGCACTAACTCCCGTAACGACATCAAATTCTGGTCGATCTCCGTGACGCGTCCAGCCCGTGATAACTCCTGCTGCAAAAGAGCCATCTTCGCCGCCACCTGATAAGGCTAAAAAATTTATTACAGGTGTAGATATATTTTTATCCCAATGTTGTGAACGTTGCTTCAGCCATTCAACAATGTTGTGTGTTTTTCGAAAATTATCCGGTACTTCATCGCCCCAAAATCGAATCGAAGGGGAATGGATGACTGTGGATTTTGAGATAAGCTTCTCAGGAACAGGTGAATGCGTTACTGAAGTTGCGCAGCCGGTTAGAGAGATAAATATATATAATATGAATATTTTTAAATGCATTTTTTGTAATAATGAATGCTAAGAACAAATATATGTGACTAATCAATTACATAAAGAAGTATGATTACAATATTCACTTGATCTACGTTATGGTTAGAGTTCTTCAAAAAACCTCCTACTCAGGGGTTAGGCTAAACCTACAGATAAGCTGTAGGTTTAGCCATGTTCGGAACTTTCTTCTATTGTCGCACTCAATTAAATGCCCTTAGTTTTGGGTCTTATATTTTTATTAGAATTCATATTGAAGAGTAATTTAGTTTTTAGCAACTGGAGGATGAAATGAGCAGAATATTAATGGCCTTAGTTATTGTTATTATGATGTCTTCTGCAAATGCAGCGGTGTATCACTTTTTTAATGGTGAAAAGTTAGCGGAAGCGGCTTTGGAATGGGAGAAATCTCAAGCCTCGCCTAAAGATGCGGATTTACTTCTGGTCGCTGGATACGCCGGCTATGTAGGGGCGATGTTTGACCATTTATCTGTGGGACAACATATCTGCACACCAGATGAGATGACAAAAAATGAAGTGCTTAAGGTTGTTGCGGACCATGTGAAAACAAAAAACAGGGGCCTCAAATATTCCGCTTCGACTATCATTGAAGAAGCATTAGTTGAATCATATACCTGTAAAAGGTGGATCGATCCAAAATGACGATGCCGATACCGATGGTGATGGACCAACAGACTCGTCAGAAGGTCCAAGTGATGGTGATGGCATTCCAAACGCACAAGATTTTTAATCCATTAGGATATTTCTATTGTGAATGTGAATACAATGGCCAAATAATCCTGGATAGTCGGTAAGTATTAAGCTCGAAAAGCAGTTAAATTGAATATTAATTTTGTGCGCTGTTGTTTGTTAAGGCAAACAGTACTCCTTTTTCTACCCAAATTTTAACGCTTACTCCCCTTGCGAAAGATTCAATAGGCTTTTGATTATTTTCTAATATTGGCAAAGAGCTGAACTGATCATGATAGTAAGGAGATTGGTAAAGCGTTTCTGTAGCACCTGTTGTTTTATTCTTTAGTCGTAATTGTGCTGCAGTATGACCTTGAATAGTGCAGTAGCGTGCTCCGAGAAGTGTCCAATTTGTATTTTTTAGAATGCCGGTGGTAACCAGCTTAAAATCTAGCTGAGTGAAGTAACTGTCCAAATCTTCCAGTTGACCACTTTTCACTTCTAATGGTTTGAGTTTCAAGTGGTTTCCTGAGACTTCTAGAGCAATTTCCTCGGCTATGGGAGTATTTGGTATAGAAAATATAAATCCAATCGCAATAGTAATTAATATTGTTGCAACTGCAGCATAGAATTTAGTGAATGTCTTGGAAGGTTGGCCTTTAGATTCTGACTCAAAGATTTTTGCGTTGGTAGATATTTGTATTTGCATTAAGTCATCAAGTTGTGACGCAGATAATTCTATACAGTCTGTTTGATTTTTAATGGCTTGTTTAAGGGTAATCTTTTTCATAAGGCACCATATTCAATATCGGTTGATAGCTGCGAAGTTACCTTCTTCCTTAATCTTGATATCTTGGAGACAATTGTTCCTTTAGGAATATCAAGAAATTGAGCTACTTCCGCTGTAGTTAAACCTTGTATAGCCCACAAATACATAATTTCTCTTTCAGAACTGTCAAACAATGCCCAAATTATTTTTGCACTTTCCTGGTTAATTAATATGTCTTCAAAAGAGGATAATTCATCGTGTATATTGGTAACGATATTTTCATCAAATTCTTGCAACTCTATTTTTTTTGCATTTCGGTATTGATCGATAAATCTGTTGCGAATAATTGTTCGCATATAGGGCATTTTTGCCCCTAGCTCATAGGGTGGGTGACGTAGGCATTTCTCTAATGCAGTTTGTAGTAAATCATAGGCATTAGCCTCATGATTCGTTAATGCATAGCAATAGCGATAGAGGGCAGTGATTTCATTTTTATCAAACATGGCTTATAAGTAGTTTTTTATAAAAAAACCGCATATCCAATTTTTTTGTATTAATTCAGGGACCATGGTTTGCATATGCAATTCTCTCTCGCTAGTACTAAATATCTCTTCAAGTTGGGAAAGAGATTTATATTCTTGAATATTTTTTAAAATTTTCCAATAGTCTGATTCGATTATTTCAACAACTGGTTTAAAATCTCTTCGATATATGCATAAATGCTGTGGTTCATTTATGACTTGTATTTCTTGATGTTGGTTATCAGATTGATTGGCGTACCAAATTTCATAAATAGGGTAATCGGATTGTAAAATATATAATGCATTACTTAACTTAAAACATAAATTATTCTGCTCTTGTGTGCTTAAATTTGAAAGTGCGCTGAAGTCAAAAGGTTCGTCATCAATAGCAAAATAGGCTTGCTCGTAGCCTTTTTCAAGACGAGCTAGATCGGAGAGATATGGGTATTCTTCTAATTCAGTATGATCATTTATATAATCTTGAAGAAAATCAGCAAATAATTCCCCATAGGTATTTAAATTTTGGTTAATTGCCGGATATTTATAAAAATACTGCATTGCAATTTGGTTGAAATATTTTTCTCCAAGTATTTTTTCACAGCATGAATAACATTGTGCAAGTGCATTTATATGTGCGGTGCGGCCAGTTCGTTGATAGATGTTTAGTCTTTTTTGAGGTGTAAGCCTTCCACCTTTAGCAATAAACTTACTGTTTAATGCCAGTTTCTCGGAGATGCGCAAGCTATGCCAAAACTGCTGTTGTATTTTATGTAGCTGTTGCATGGTCTAACTTAGCTAATAAGGGCTCTTGAGCATCTAAATTAACATTATTAGATTTGACGGATAGTTGAAAAGCTCGTGCTTTTTCAGCTTCGGCTAATAATATTGAAAATGTAGGTAAATCATTATCCCACTCAATTAAAGTGGGGATGTGCTTATGTCTTTTTAGCACGTGTTGGTAGAGTTCCCATACAGGTGTGGATACTTGGTTATTATGTGCATCAAGTAAGTAATCACCTTTATCTTCAAAACCTGCTAAATGTATTTCTGCAACAATATTAAGTGGGATATTATTAATATACTCAATGGCATCGATTTGGTTATTAAATTGACTAACGTAAATATTATTAATATCGAGTAATAATTTGCAGTTTGAGGTTTCCGCAATTGCAGTTAAAAATTCCCATTCATTTAATTGTGAGCACTCATAAGTTAAATAACTGGATACGTTTTCTACTACTAGAGTAGTTTCTAGATAATCTTGTATCTGCCGAATACGGTTGCTTACGTGGATGATAGCTTCTTCGGTATACGGTAATGGCAATAGGTCATGTGCATGTTGGTTTTCAAAGGAAGTCCAACAGAGATGATCTGAGATAATTTCTGGCTGTAGCTCTTTCGCTAGTTGTTTAATTTTAGCTAAGTACTCAAAGTCGATTGCATCGGTTCCGCCTAATGACATTCCAACACAATGCATAGTTACTGGATAGTCTTGACGAATAAGATGTGCTTGCTGTCTTGCGTAGCCACCTTCAGCTAAGTGATTATCTGTGAGTAGTTCAAAGAAATCTAAGTTTGGTTTTAATGTAAAAATATCTTTTGCATGAGGTGAGCGAAAACCCACTCCTATCCCTGGAGTGGTGAACTGCATGCAGTTATTCCATGTAGTGCTTTCCACAAACGAATGCGTTATTTTGCTGGTTTAGTAGCTTTTACTATGCCGCCAAGTTTTGTGCATGTTCCTTCAGGCACATATACCCATTCTGTTTTAAGCATATGATCTTTAGCTTGCCCTGCACATTGATGTGTTCCACTTAAAGACCCGCAGTCATTTCTACCAGCCATTGATACGCCCGCACATTTCTCCCAATTTGCTGGTGCATCAGGTACTGCAAATGCATTTTGTGCCGCCAAACTGGCACCTAATGCAAAGATGCTTGCCATAGTGGATTTAACTATTATTGATTTATTTGCAGTTTGTTTTTTCATTGTTTATTACTCCTTGTAAGAATTAATGAATAATTCTTTGAGTGAGTGGCCTATCATATTGCCATAGGTTTATATGATAAGACGCGTTTTATTGCGATTTGATTGCAGGGTGAAATGCAATATATGTATATTAGTTACTTAAGTGCTTGAAATTCCACTCCAATCCTTGGAGTGGTGAACTTCATGCGGTTACTAGAAAGGGCGTCCATGTTCTAGTATAGGTGCTTATTTGGCAGGTTTAGTTGCCTTAACTAGTCCGCCAAGCTTGGTGCATGTGCCTTCAGGTACATAGACCCATTCGCTTTCTGAATGGTCCTCAGTTGCTTGACTAGCACATTTGTGAGAACCATCGAGAGCTCCGCAATCATTCTTTCCAGCTAAAGATACGCCTGCACACTTTTCCCAAGTTGCTGGCGCATCAGGTACTGCAAATGCATTTTGTGTTGCGACTGCTGCGCCTAATGCAAAGATTCCAGCCATAGTTGATTTTACTACTGTTGATTTATTCATAATGAATGTTCTCCTGAGTACTAAGTTATATAAAAATAAAATGATCAATACATTCAATAATATTGATGGATGTAGAATAATAAGACGTGAGCCCTCTGTATTTGATTGCAAAAAATATAGAAATATTTAATTGAGTATATTTATTTGAATCTATACAGGGCAAAAAAGCTTGAATAGTCTAGGTTGGATGAGAAAAGCACTTAATAAATGCTGCTGCTAAATATTAATTTATAAGTATCCAAATATGAATCACAGTTCTACTAACCTATAAGCAGATGAATTCAGTGAAAAATTTAATCTTTTAGCACTAGAATACAATCAGTATGCAGATAAGTACTTTTGTGCTAGATATAAATAATTAATGTAATAAAACTCAGCCAAAATAGGTCCTTTAATTAAGATGCTATGTTTAATTTTAAATATTGGAGGCTGTAATGAAATACATTCTATTAACTTTGATGGTTTTTATTTACACAATGCCATTAGCAATGGCTACCGGAGGTGAAAGCCCATATAAGGCAACCCATCAAGGCAAAACGGTTGTTGAGTTAATTGATAAGACGTCTAAGAAAAGGAACAAGCAGATTTGTTTGACAAATGTTGGAAAAGGTAAAACGAATGAAAAGCCCTGTTAGATAAGGAAAGTTAACAAGTGGCATGGATGCATAAAAAAAGCCCCGTGAACTTTCATTCACGTGGCTTTTATGTTTTAAGTTAGTAAATTATGCAGCCTTAGCTTTAGCTTTAGCTTCTAATGCTCCAGAAATTTTAGCTAACTCATCTTTCATGGCTTGTGGCATACGTGCACCGTACTCGTCTAAGTATTCGCCGATTGCCGCAACTTCATCTTTCCATTGACCAACGTCAACGCCAAGTAAAGCTTCCATGGTTTCGCTAGATACATCTAGGCCCGATATATCGATGTCAGAAACATTTGGTAAGTAACCAATCGGAGTTTCTACAGCATCAATTTTGCCTTCAACACGATCAAGGATCCAAGCTAGAACGCGCATGTTGTCACCAAAGCCAGGCCACATGAACTTGCCATCTTTATCACGACGGAACCAGTTAACGTGGAACATCTTAGGTAGCTTGTCTGATTTCCCTTGGAAGCTTAACCAGTGTGCAAAGTAGTCTGCAAAGTTGTAACCACAGAATGGCTTCATTGCCATTGGGTCGCGACGAACTTGGCCTGCACCACCAATTGCAGCAGCAGTCATTTCAGATGCGCAAGCTGCGCCAACTAACACACCATGTGCCCAATCTTTAGTTTCATAAACAAGTGGTGCCAATTCTCTGCGACGACCACCGAATACGATTGCCGAAATCGGAACACCATTT
>CAYXVH010000103.1:0-17829 GCA_964468615.1 uncultured Thiotrichales bacterium
TGATGTAACTACGCGGCATCATTTTTTCAACATTAGCGACTTTAGCTAATGTGGTGCTGCCAATTTTCCATTTATAAGGTTTATTAGAGGTTCTAACAATTATCGGCATTACTGCGGTTTTACCCTGCAAAGCAAACTGTACTGCTGCTTTGCCCATCGCGTAGGCCTGATCCACATCTGTTTTAGAGGCAATGTGTCGAGCGGCGCGTTGCAAATAATCGGCAACCGCCCAGTGATATTTGTAACCATGTTCTTGTTTAATCATGTCTGCAATTACCGGTGCAACACCGCCTAATTGTTTATGACCAAAGGCATCGGTGTTTCCAGAGTCGGCCAGGAATGTTCCATCGGCAAAGCGCGCACCTTCAGATACACAAATTACACAGTAACCATATTGTTCTACAGATTCTTTAACACGATTAAGTACTAACTTTTTATCAAAAGGAATTTCTGGAAAAAGTATGATATGTGGGGCATCTCCTTTTTCTTGTTTAGCGAGTCCACTGGCTGCGGCAATCCAACCGGCATGACGACCCATGACTTCCATCACAAAAACTTTGGTAGAGGTTTCAGCCATTGATTTCACATCAAAGGCTGCTTCTTTAATGGAGACGGCAACATATTTTGCTACCGAACCAAAACCCGGGCAGTTATCTGTAATCGGTAAATCATTGTCAACAGTTTTGGGGATACCTATACATTGAATCGGGTAACCCATCTTTTTACTTAACTGCGAGACTTTATGTGAAGTATCTTGTGAATCACCGCCACCGTTATAAAAAAAGTAGCCGATATTGTGCGCTTTAAATACTTCAATCAGTCGTTCGTATTGTTCACGGCTTTCTTCGACACCTTTTAACTTATATCTGCAAGAACCAAACGCACCGGATGGGGTGTGTTTCAGTGCGGCAATCGAACTGGCGGATTCTTTTGAGGTATCAATTAAATCTTCAGTAAGTGCGCCAATAATGCCGTTGCGGCCTGCATAGACTTTGCCGATTTTGTTTTTGTGTTTGCGAGCGGTTTCAATAACTCCACATGCAGTGGCATTGATGACGGCGGTAACCCCGCCAGATTGTGCGTAAAATGCGTTACGTTTTTCCATGCTTATTCATTCTATAAATTTATTGTTTAGGTTTAATTAAATGTTGCTAGTTAATGTCTCAGGTTAATGTCTCTAGTAAATGTCTCTGGTAAGTATTTCTGGCAAGACCTTTTGGCTTGAAACTTTTTGTAGCTGCCTGAGATCTGGGGTTATTCCTGTTACTTTATATAATCATCCGATATTTTTATTTTAGTTTAGCTAATTAGAGTAGTAGGCGCCGCTCTCATTCTCGACTATTGTGTGCCGCTATCGAGTATATATGGAGTAGTGGTAATGCGAGTAATCTTATTAGGTGGACCGGGTGCAGGTAAAGGAACACGAGCCAAATTCATTGAAGAATTGTTTAATATCCCACAAATTTCTACCGGTGATATGCTCAGGGCTGCGGTAAAAGCAGGAACGCCTCTAGGGCTTGAAGCTAAGAAAGTTATGGCTGCGGGCGGATTAGTATCCGATGAGATTATTCTAGGATTGGTGAAAGATCGCATCACAGAAAGTGATTGCGCGAATGGCTATATCTTTGATGGATTCCCTCGCACCCTAGCTCAGGCAGAAAGCCTGAAGGCTCAGGGTGTAGAAATTGATTATGTTGTTGAGATTGATGTTAGTGACGAAGAAGTGATTAAGCGTATGACGGGTCGTCGAGTGCATCCTACATCAGGCCGTACTTACCATATTATTTTTAATCCGCCTAAGGTAGAAGGTAAGGATGATGATACCAGTGAAGATCTAATTCAACGTGAAGATGATAAAGAAGAAACTGTTAAAGAACGTTTAAAGGTTTATCATGATCAAACTGAACCACTTATTAATTACTACACTACTTGGTTTGATAGTGGTGAGAGTGATGCACCAAAATATAGAAAGATTGGTGGTGTGGATACAGTTGAAGAGATTCGCGATCAAATCAAAAACGCACTAAGTTAAAATTCTTGAAAATTCTACTTGCCTTTGTCTCATTGTTCGCAGTGGTATGGTATTGGCAAGATAGTCTTCGCAGTCGTGAATTTGCGCTGAAGAAATGTCGCAGATTGTGTGAAGACCACAATGTTCAGTTATTAGATCAGTCTGTTCATGTAGCGCGGCTGAGATTAGGAAAAACTGCACGACATAATGTATTCATTCGCAGATTTTATGCATTTGAATTTAGTATTGGCGGTGTCGATCGACATCACGGTGTGGCAGTCGTATCAAGAGATAGAATGGAATACCTATCGTTACTACATCCTGACGGTGAGATTATCGAAGGAAGCTTGCCAAATTAACAAGAGTGTAAAGTCATTTACGCTCTGAATTCTGAAACTTTCCATTCTTCTTTATTGGTAGTAATCAGTAAACACGAGACACCATGTCTATGAATACGTGTATCGCCGGCTGGACCAGGATTAAGTACCCAGGGGTCTGCATTTTGATCACATACTAAGCGATGACTATGCCCATACACGACTGCTTTTGCTTGAGGGAAATTAGTGCGGAGTGATTCATGCCAGTTATCATAACCAGAAAAATATTCATCACCATGAGTGATCGCGATTTTTCCACCAGGTAGTTCAATTTCTGCAATTTGCGGAATTTGTTCTAAATCTTCATGTTCCGTTATGTTCCATTGCTGCGTATTGTCATTGTTACCGCATACTGAAATTACATCTTTGCTGATTTCATGTAATTGCTTGATGACCTCAATCGACCCAATATCACCTGCGTGTAAAATGATATCGCAATCTCTAAGCTGCTCTAAAACGGAAGGATTGATGTAACTGTGAGTATCCGATAGCACGCCAATTATGACATTGTCATGTTCAGAAAAGCTGAAATACTTTATATTTTTGCTTTTATCCATGTTTGAAATTTAATGCATACTTAGCTTGCTAAGCAATATTGCTTAGCAGATATATCTTGATAACTGGGTATTTTAGTTAATTGCGCTGCCAGCCAATCTCTTGAGCTGTTTTTTCACCAACCACACAACTCTTAAGACTGTTTGCCATTTTCGATTGCGTTTCGCTACCAGCGACAGTGCCTGCCATTATTTCCGCCCGTTTTTGCGGGTAAAGCGGATTTAATGTAGGTTCTCCTAAGCCATCGGGAGATACGGGATTGCCATAAGCATCATATTTATCACTAGCGCCTACTGTGTGTAATAACTCATGTGCAACCACTATATTGTTTTGCTTAGATTGTTCATTGCTTGCAAAGGCATGCACGATGCCAAGCAATCCTTTTTGAATGCCGAGCGAGTGTTCTAATTTTTGATTAGGCTTATCGTCATGATATAAAACAAAAATACGTACGCGATGTTTGTTGGATTTATCGTCTGGTGTATTTTGCATGGCCCACCATCTAAGTTTCATGCTCCAAAAAGCAATTGCGAGTGGGTTAGAACCCATACCTGGTGGTTTGGGAGGAAGTGTTGAAACTCTTTTGCCTAAGGAGGCGGAAGTGGGTGTAGAGCTAACCACATCATATTTTTCACTTTCTCGTTTTATGAATTTATCGATATCTGCAAAGCTTTTAGTGCTGAGATTTTCTATATATTGATCAACACTGTTGCTCGAATCAGCATTGATAGGGAAAATTACCACTTCGAGTGGTTTGTACCAACCTTGCGTAACCAAACGTTGGTCCTGTGTGTATAAAAGCACGGCTCCAAGAATGAAAATTAAAATAAAAATTCTTAGGTTTTTGAAGGTAAAAATGCGCATTCGATAAGCATAAGATTTATACTTAATATGACAACAAAAACTTAGATCACTGGCTATAAACCAAAGCCGTTTGGTATGGTTTAGATAAACCCATGACGCATACAGTAAAACTTAAATCAGGCAATTATTCCTTTCAAGCTGATACACATGAATCCATTTTGGATGCGGCGATTCGTGCGGGTGTGCCGCTAAACTATGGTTGTAGTAATGGCAACTGTGGTATGTGTAAAGCAAAAGTAGTTTCTGGTCCTACTGCTCTGTTACGCACACATGATTTTGTTATTCGCGACGCAGATAAGATTCAAGGTGATGCACTTATGTGTTCAACTTCATGTCAAGGTGATGTAGTCATCGATGCTGATGTTGTTGCAAGTGTTGCTGATATTCCTGCGCAAGAATTGCGAATTAAAGTACGCAAAATAGATCGAGTCAGTGACGATTTGGCGATTATTACTTTACAAGTTCCTCGTACAGTGCGATTACGTTTTATCGCAGGACAGTATGTGAGAGTGTACGATGATCAACAACGATCGCATGAATATGCAATTGCAAGTTGTCCATGTGATGAAAAGCGTATTGAATTTCATGTACGCAAGTTAGAGGACGATGCATTTTCTAGCATGGTTTTTAATCAACTTAGTATTGGAGATTGGTTAAATATACAAGGGCCTTTCGGAAAATTTGTAATTGATGATACAAAAGATTCTCCAATTGTGATGATTGCTTTTGATACTGGCTTTGCAGCGATTAAAAGCTTGCTGGAGCACATCACAGCGCAAGATAAGGAGCGTTCTATTCATTTGTATTGGTTAGCATGCGGTGTTGAAGGGTTATATTTAGATAATTTATGCAGATCATGGGATGACGCATTGGATGAAATGCATTATATACCGCTGCACATGTCTAGAAATGTTAATGAAATTCTCGATAGTCAATATGAGGGCATGTGTGTGATTGAAGATAAGTTAGTTGCTTCATTACATCATATTGATCATGTTAAAGATGCTGAAGTATTTATAGTTTCGCCTAATCCAGTTGCCAAGCTTGTGCAACAATTGCTGATGGAAAGAGGTTTTCAAGAAACAAAAATTCATCATGAAGTGATACGTGGAAACCCAAACTTAAAATGTATTCATAGTTCGGTTTAAAGCATGATTGATTGCAAATGTAGTTTTGCTATAACGTTAATAAAAGAAGATTTTGCCTGTGAACAAGCTCAAATGGTTACTCGGCGCGCTGGTCCCGATACAGCCTGTGCGTCAGAGCTTGGTAGTCAACGTTGTCAACAACTATATGATCAACTTAAAGTAGTAGGGTTGTCTGCGTTTGATGCAGAAGATGATTTATTAAAAACACCGGCTAGTGTATTTTCTAAAATACAATTTGGTGGCTTGCTCGGTTTAGCCAATATTATTGCTAGTGATGCATCAAATGAGTCCAAAATTGTAAGGGTTGAGAATATATTTCAATTACTAGAACAAGCGGTTACACGCTATGAGTCTGTTAGCAATATCCCATATCCAGAGTTGGTGGATACGATGACAGCATTTAAAATTAAACGTAAAAGATAAAACGAAAATATTGCTTAGCCATTAAGCTATTGCCCTAGGAGTTAGCATGACATATCAGACCATAATTTCTGTAGAGGATTTAAATAAAAACATAAGCAATCAAGATTGGTTTGTGTTTGATTGTAGATTCCTGCTCAAAGACCCTGAAGGCGGTTTAAAGAAATTTAATCAAGGTCATATTCCCGGAGCACAGTTTGCGGATATGGATAAAGATTTAGCTTCTCCTATGACGGCAACTACAGGTCGCCATCCTTTGCCTGATCCAAATGAGTTAATAAAAAAATTACAATCCTGGGGAATAAGTAATTCCTCGCAAATTATTTGTTACGACGATATGTCCGGAGCGTTTGCGGCACGCATGTGGTGGTTATTAAAGTGGTTAGGGCATAACGATGTTGCCGTATTAGATGGTGGTATTGATAAATGGACTGCAAATGGTTTAACGGTAGAAACAGATGTCCAACAAAGAACGGCTGGTTCATTTAGTGGTCAAGCAAATAATGATATGTGGGTAGTTGTTGGATTTATTCAAAAAGAATTAGAGCAAAATAAAATTAATCTTCTTGATGCAAGATCTAGCGAAAGATTTACTGCAAAGGACTCTAAGACTGATCCTGTAGCAGGGCATGTGCCCGGTGCAATGAGCTTTCCTTTTGCAGAGAATTTATCAAAACAAGGTGTGTTTTTGTCTGCAGATGAATTGAAAAATCGTTTTGCACCAATGGTTGTAAATGCAAAAGATAAAGAGGCCATCAGTATGTGTGGTTCAGGCGTTACTGCTTGCCATAATCTTTTGGCGATGAGTATTGCTGGTTTGCCAATAACGAGATTATATGTGGGTTCATGGAGCGAATGGATTAAAGATAAAAGCCGACCAGTGGCCATTGGAGAGGCTTAGGAATTTGTTGATAAAACTGTAAATAATTGCAATATAGTACTGATATATCGTTACTTTAGTGTCTTTGTCACGCCAGCTGACCCGCCTATAAGCTAGATTCTAGAGATCCCTCACATCGTGAATTACTATTTCAGGTATATATATAAAGTTGTCCGGCGCTTTAGCTTGCGCTGGATGTAGTCGTGTATCCCTTAACGAAATAGGTTAATAACATTTCTCAAGCTAGTCCTCATAAGATGGCAACCACAACGCCCATGAAGTTGCCAAACAACGCTGCTGCATCACTTTTAGATGCTGGCTCGTTGCCCTTTGCTGTAGTACTACTGCGTGCCAATGATGGAACAGTAGTATTTGCAAATCATCTAATGAGCATAATTTTGCGTTGTAGTGAAGAAGAGCTTAAAGGCAAAACTATCAAAGGTTTATATGATGATGGCAAACATAGGAGTGAAGCGTTCAAGTTGTTAAAGAAAAACACTTTTAACCCGCCTAAGAAAATAAAAATCAAAAACTTTGAAAATAATCGTATTCAGGTAACTACAGCTTCTTCCTTATTAAAATTTCAAAATCAACTTTGTATACTTGTTGCATTTCAAACACCAAGTAATGATGCGTCAAATGTTAAACGATTGCGTATTGCAATTGAACGCCACAATATGGCGTTGCAAGCTGCAAATATAGGGATATGGAGTTGGGATTTAATGTCTAACCGTGTCGCATGGGACGACACCATGCACAAACTTTTTGGTATTGAGCCTGGAAGTTTCTCTGGCAAGCAAAGAGACTTTTTGAATTACATGCTTGCTGAAGATCGAGAAGAACAAGTAGAGATAGAGAAAAGGTATTACCAAGATGGTGGCAAGTTTGATACCAAGTTTCGGATATTACGACCAGACGGTGAAACTCGGGTCATTATCAATCGTGGCGAAGCAAAAAAAAATGAACAAGATATAGTTATAGGGATTGTTGGGATCTGTTGGGATGTTACTGAAAACTTTGCTTTAAGTGCCAAGATAGAACACCAAGCCTTGCATGATCCATTAACAGGATTGCTGAATAGATATGAAATGCAACAAAGATTGGAAGATTTATTGAAATCTTTAAGTGTAGAGTCGTTAGAAAACACTTTTTGTTATTTTGATTTAGATCGTTTTAAAGTAGTTAATGATACCTGTGGTCACGAAGCAGGCGATGAATTGCTTCGACAAGTATCGGAACATCTGAAGCCATATATAACTGATAAAGACACCTTTGCACGCATGGGTGGCGATGAATTTGCTCTTATCATGACTGATTGTTCGAGTGATGAAGCACGAAAAGTTGCAGAGACATTGTTGCAGGCTGTGCAAAACTTTCATTTCGAATGGACAGGAAAAGTCTTTGATATCGATTTAAGTATGGCAATGGTTCCTATATCAGCTGAAAAGAGTGTAAGTGAAATATTAGGTACGGCTGATGTGGCATTGTCAGCTGCAAAAGATGGTGGACGTGGGCGGATACATGAATATCGACCCCATGATTCGACAGTTATTCGTCGCCATGATGAAATGCATTGGGTGTTGCAGTTAGAAGATGCGCTACGTTCTGATCGTTTTCAATTGCATTTTCAGCCAATCATGCCTTTGCAAGATGATTGTGATCAGGGTTTGCATTATGAAGTCCTGTTACGTGTAATCGATGAATCGGGTGAAGTAATGGCTCCGGGTGAGTTGCTCAATGCTGCAGAGCAGTTTGATATGGCGACACGTGTGGATAATTGGGTGGTGAATGCCGTGTTTGATTGGCTGATCAAACATCCAGATCATCTCAAACAACTCAGTCTTTGTTCGATAAATCTTTCTGGTGCATCAATTGGTGATCCTAATTTCTTGCTCTTCTTAAAAGAAAAGTTACAAGAGTCTGAGATTCCATTGGAAAAAATAAGTTTTGAAGTAACAGAAAATGCTGCGATTAAAAACATCCTCAAAGCACGCGACTTTATCGATACAATTAAAGAATTCGGATGTAAATTTGCACTAGATGATTTTGGTAGTGGGCATTCTTCTTTTGCATACTTAAAAGACTTGCCAGTTGATATCTTAAAAATTGATGGCATGTTTGTGAAAGGCATTCATTTAGAACCTGTGAATTATGCAATGGTTAAGGCCATTAACGATGTAGGTCAGGTAATGAAAATGAAAACCATTGCCGAATATGTAGAGAATGAAGAAATCTGTAATTCTTTGAAAGAAATCGGTGTTGATTACGGGCAAGGCTATTATTTTGGTAAGTCTGAGAGTCTGGATGAAGTAATTGTTGTTGATGCTAACGTTGCCACTATGGCTGAAATACCAGGATGAAAATTACAATTTCATTCAATTACAAATAATTATTTATCTAACAAGTCTCTGTATTTCACTTCTTAACCATTTATTCTGATTCTGTTATGGTTTAAAAATCATTTCAGATAGTAGGAATCATTTTGAAATTTTGTAGTAGCTGCGGTTCTGCAGAGATCACACAATCGATACCCGAAGGCGACAATCGTCTGCGCTTTGTATGTTCCTCATGCGAAGAAATTTTTTATCACAATCCGAAAATGGTGGTGGGCTGTATTGCTGAGTGGCAGGGCAAAATTCTTATGTGTAAGCGTGCGATTGAGCCACGTTATGGAAAATGGACTTTGCCGGCGGGCTTTATGGAAAATGAAGAGACAGTGCATGCCGCTGCTGCGCGTGAAACTCAAGAGGAGGCGACAGCTGAAGTGGCTAATATGAGCTTATATACCATATATAACTTGCCACATATAAGCCAAGTATACGTGATGTTTCGTGCAGAATTAGTTGCCGGAAAGGCAAGTCCAGGTATTGAAAGTTTAGAGGTGGCGTTGATGGATGAAGTAGAAATACCCTGGGATGATTTGGCTTTCCCAGTAATTCGAGAAAGTCTGCAACACTACTTTGAAGATAGACGCCAAGGAAGTAAGTTCAAATTGCATTATGGTGATATCCGCAGGCTCCCAAACAGCGAATTTGATATTACGCATTACTAATTTCTGTTATTAATTGTATGACTAATGATAAATTTTTGCTGTCTATAGTCGAACTAGGTGGCTACCCAGATTTGAGTCCGCTGTATAAAAAACATGGTTATCAGTCAATGGTGGTGTATAGCATGCGCAAAGCATTGGTTGCACTCAAAAAAATAAAACCTGCGATTGTAGTAGCAGAGTTTAACTACCAGTCAGATTTTAGAGATCGCACTAGTAGTTTGGAGTCACTCATTGCAGTTGCGCAACGTAATACAAATATTAAACTTATCGTTTTCTACGAGAAAGAATATCTGCATCAATTTGAAAAGCTAAAGGAGCGCTATAACTTTCATGCGACCTTTGCTTACCCGATTATGGAAGAAGAGATAGAGAAAATACTAGTTTCTTTGGAGATCTGAATAAATCAGAGATTTATTTTTCAGTTTTTGAGCCGCCAAGACAAGGTGGCGATTTTCTTACTTCACCGTTTTTTTCTTGCCACTCTTCAGGGGTTAGGGTGTTTAAAGACAGTGCATGCACAGGGCCATCGAGTTCTTCTTTTAATAACTGATTCAATATTCGATGTCTAGCGACCAATATTTTGTCCTCAAACTCTGTTGTTACCACAGTAACTTTAAAATGTGATTCAGAGCCTGGGGGCACATTGTGCATATGGCTTTCATTCGCTACTTCTAAATACTCAGGCTGTAATGCGCCTGAAATTTTTTCTTCGATGTTGGCTTGGATTGTCATGGAAAATTTATACCATATATAGGTTTAGAAAAGAAAATCTATGTTAAAAAAGAAAGCTTTCTTAACTAAAAGAGAAGAAGTCTTTAGCTGTTAGAGTAGTTTCTTGTGCAGTTTGTTCCACACTAACGTTGCGGTATTTAGCAACAATAGACAGTATATGTGGCAAATAGGCTGGTTCGTTGCGCCTACCGTCAGGCTTTGGATATTTATCTTTGGGTAAATCTCTAGGCAATAAATAAGGTGCGTCGGTTTCGATCATCAATCTGTTTGCCGGTATATTCTTGATAGAGTCCTGCAAATGATGGCCACGGCGTTCATCACATATCCAACCAGTAATGCCAATATGACAATCTAAGTCTATGTAAGTATCTAGTTCTTCAGTGGTGCCGGTAAAACAGTGCACAACAACTTTAGTTAAGTGTTGTCTATGTTTAGCTAAGATTTTTGCAAAATCATTATGCGCATCACGTTCGTGTAAAAATATTGGCATCTTAAGTTCAGCAGCTAGATCTAGCTGTGCTTCATAGGCGGCACGTTGTTGTTCTGGTGTTGAGTAATTACGGTTATAGTCTAAACCCGCTTCACCGATCGCTGCTACATTTTTTTGTTCTGCAAGTGTTCTTAACTTGGCATAACTATCATCTTGCCACTGTTTGGCAAGATGAGGATGTACACCTGCTGTAGAAACCATGCCTGCATATTGTGTTGCGAGTTCTCTTGCGCGCTCACTTTCTTCAACATCAGAACCCGTCAATACGAAATGTTTTACACCTACTTGATTTGCGCGTTCTACTACCTGATCTGCATCTTTGCGAAATGCACTACTGGTAAGATTAAATCCAATATCGACTAGTTCCATTTGCTGAGCTTAAGCGAGATACGCACAATCATCGCAGTATTCATTATCAGTATCTGATATGACTATTTGGCAATGGCGACAAATTTTGGTGTCGCTAGGTTGTAAATTAGTGTCTAAACAAACTCGATCATCAAATACAAAACATTCGCCACGCCAATGTTGGTCTTTATGTTTCTCGATGTATTTTATGATTCCGCCTTCTAGCTGAAAGACTTGATCAAAACCGTTGTTCGCTAAAATGTTTGCGCCTTTTTCACAGCGTATGCCGCCAGTGCAAAAGGTGACTAAAGGTTTGTCTTTGGGGATCTCATTGATTTTAGATTCGAGTTGGATAATGTCTCTAAAGTTTCGTATTTCAAGATGGGTGGCATTTTCAAACGAACCTAAATCCACTTCAAACTCGTTACGCATATCCAGTAACGTGATATCTTTCTCTGCATCTAACCATTCTTTCAGTTCATCGTTGCTGATGTACTGTGCATTTTTTTCAATTATGTCGATACTTTTTAATAACGGCTTTGTTGTAGACGAGCTTGGATGATCGCTTGGAAGTGCCTTGGTAGGAACGAGTTCGTCTCTTATTTTAATTAATAGTCTTTTAAAAGGAATGTAGTCTGAGTAAGTGGTATTGAGCAACAAATTATTCAATCCACATATGCTATCGAGTTTTTGTAAAAAATATGCAATGTCGCTTTGAGTACTCGCTAATCCAAGATTTATGCCTTCGGGGCTAATGAAAATATTGCCTTTTATGTGAGTTTCGCTACAAATTGCTTGAGTGTTTTCAAAAACTTTTGCCACATCATCAATTACGCTGAATTGATAACCGGCAATATTTGTTATTTCTTCGGGCATGGTAATTTTGAGTTGAGTGATAAAACAGTACTTAACAAAAGATAATCTAATAGGTTAGGGTTAGCATTATGAAAGAAGGACAACCACAAGCGGTATATCTAAAAGACTATACACCCCCGCATTTCTTTATCGACCAAGTGTATCTTGAATTTGAACTTGGTGAAGAAGTAACTATTGTAACCTCTCATATGCAGATTCGCTGCAATCCTGATTATGGTGGCGCTAGCCGAACTTTGGATTTACATGGGGAAGACCAAGATCTGCAATATATAGAGCTTGATGAGGTGCGATTGAGTGCTGAGCAATACAGTTGCTCCAAAGAGGCACTACTCATTCCAAACGTTCCTAAGCAATTTTCACTGATAATCCAAACTCGCATTACGCCTCAGACCAACACATCTTTAGAGGGATTATATAAATCCAGCGGTAACTTTTGCACCCAGTGTGAAGCTCAAGGCTTTCGTAAGATCACCTATTTTCTAGATCGTCCTGATGTAATGTCAAAATTCACGGTACGTATCCAAGCAGATAAGTCTCGTTATCCAGTATTACTGTCTAATGGCAATCTAAAAGAGGAAGGCGCTGTAGGCGAGCAGCACTTCGCCGTATGGGAGGATCCTTTTCCAAAGCCTAGTTATCTTTTTGCATTGGTAGCAGGTGACTTGGTGTTTTTAGAAGGCTCTCATCGCACAATATCAGGAAAAGATATTGTATTGCGAATTTATACTGAAGAACATAATGCTGATAAATGTGGGCATGCGTTACGTTCTTTGCAAAAAGCTATGCAGTGGGATGAGCAGCGTTTTGGATTAGAGTGTGATTTAGATATTTATATGATCGTTGCAGTTGACGATTTTAATATGGGGGCAATGGAGAATAAAGGGTTAAATATTTTTAACTCTAGTTGTGTGCTGGCCAGACCGGATACTTCTACCGATGCAGAATTTATGCATATAGAAGCGGTGGTCGCACATGAGTACTTTCATAATTGGACAGGTAATAGAGTTACTTGTCGTGATTGGTTTCAGCTTAGCCTTAAAGAAGGTCTAACGGTTTTCCGTGACCAAGAATTTACTTCAGATGTAACTTCGCGTGCGGCAAAACGTATAAGTGATGTGCGTTCTTTACGTGCCTATCAATTTGCAGAGGATGCAAGCCCTATGGCGCACCCGGTGAGACCTGCCTCTTTTATGGAGATTAATAATTTTTACACCTTAACCGTTTATGAAAAAGGTGCAGAAATTGTACGTATGTACCAGACCATGTTTGGGGTGGATGGCTTTCGCAAAGGCATGGACTTGTATTTCCAACGTCATGACGGCCAAGCGGTTACCACCGATGATTTTGCTGCGGCCATGGCGGATGCTAATAATGCAGATCTAACTGAATTTATGCGTTGGTATGAACAAGCAGGTACCCCAGTTGTTAAGGTAAAAGATCATTGGGATGCAGCAACAAATAGTTATGAGATTGAATGTGAGCAAAGTTGCCCGCCGACCCCCGAAAGCAACGATAAGCAGCCATTTTTTATTCCTATAAAGACATCGTTATTGAAAGAAGATGGCGGGTGTCTAGTGGATACGCAAATTTTGAATTTTAATCAGCATCAACAGAAATTTGATTTTAAAGATGTTGCAAGTAAACCTGTTCCTGATTTATTGCAAGAATTCTCGGCACCTGTTCAGCTTCAATATGACTACACAAATGATCAATTAGCGCTGTTGTTGAAACATTCTAGTGATTCTTTTAACCGTTGGAACGCAGGTAATCGCCTAGCGTTAAATGTCTTGCTTGAAAAGGTAGCGAATAAGGAGACATCAAATGATATAAGTTCTATTGCTACGCTAAAAGAGGCATTGGCACACGCTATTGAGCCGAATGTAACTGAGGCAAGTTTGCTGGCGGAGTTGTTGATACTGCCAAATGAAAAAGATCTGCAAGAATATCTAGAAATAATTGATATGAGAGCGTGTGTAAGTGCGTGTGATGAGTTACAAAAAGATATCGCCCAGCATTTAGAAGTAGCTTTGTTGAATACTTATAGATCTTGTTTTAAAAATATTGAGTATCAATATAATGCTGATGAAATGGCACGTCGTAGATTGCAGAATGTATGTCTGCAATTGTTATGCACTCTAAATAAGGATGAATATAGATTACTTGCAGTCGAGCAATTCCAACAAGCCAATAATATGACTGAGCAAGTAGGTGCTATAAATGCCTTAATTCACGTTGAGTCTGAGCAGCGAGAACAAGTGCTAAGCGCATTTGAGGATAAATGGTTAAATGATAGTTTAGTTATGGATAAATGGTTTGCGATGCATGCGCGCTCTAAAATTCCATCCGCTTTAGACAATGTGCAAAATCTTATGCAACATTCTGTATTTACAATGAGCAATCCCAATAAAGTGCGTTCTTTAATTGGTGCGTTTGCGGGTCAAAATACCTTTCATTTTCACAATCCAGATGGCAGTGGCTATGAGTTTGTAGCGCAGCAAGTCATTACCTTGAATGACAAAAACCCTCAAATTGCTTCGCGTTTAGTGCGAACGTTAATGAATTGGCGTAAATATGCTGATCCTTGTGGGGAAAAAATGCGACAGCAGTTAGAGCGTATTGCACAACATAAAACGTTATCAAAAGATGTGTTTGAGATAGTTTCTAAAAGCTTAAAGGCTTAGTTGATGAGCAAAAAAAATATTATTACACCACTTGAGAATGGGCCGTTGCATATCGTTGGGACATTGGAATTGCTTAATGCTGATGGAGAGCTAATAGAGAAAGCCGAAGAGTTATATTTATGCAGGTGTGGTCAGTCAAGCAATAAGCCCTATTGCGACGGACAACATAAGAAAACTGGTTTTACTGAACCTGGGGGTTTTATTAAACCACCAGAGTCAGAGCAAGAAGCAGAAAACGAAGGGCTGTTGTCTATTAAAGTTCAGGCCAATGGCCCGCTAATTTTTAGAGGTGATGCTTGTGTGCAAGATGCGAGTGGGCAACAAATTTTTCGAAAAGTTGGTGGTTTATGTAGATGTGAAAAAAGTAGAAACCGACCGTTTTGTGATGGTACTCATAGTAAGATCGGATTTACAGCAGAGTAACAAACTTTTCTATTTATTCTAAAAGCCTTCAGTAGAAGTAAATAACCCCACACGTAAGTCTTTTGTTTTGTAAATTTCTTTGCCGTCCACTGACATAATTCCATCGGCAATGCCCATTGCTGTACCGCGACTTATAACTCTCTTGATGTCTAGACGGTAGCTAACCGTTTTTGCGGTAGGTAGAACCTGTCCAGTAAAACGCACTTCGTTTACTCCCAAGGCTCGTCCTCTACCTGGGTTACCTTGCCAAGCGATGAAGAATCCTAGCAATTGCCATAGAGCATCTAATCCTAAGCAACCCGGCATAACTGGGTCACCAGGGAAGTGACAATCAAAAAACCATAAGTCCGATTTGATATCTAATTCAGCCTCGACCTCACCTTTTCCATAGCTACCGTTTTCACTGGAGATCTTAGTGATCCGATCCATCATTAACATATTCGGCATGGGAAGTTGCGCATTGCCAGGCCCAAACATTTCACCTTTGCCGCAAGTCAACAGGTCTTCGTAGGAGAAGGAATTTTTTTGTGTCACGATTTTTATTGTTAAATAAATACGGGGTTACTAAACCACATTTACGTAGATTGCAGAAATAGTCATAGTTCTAATGTGGCCAAGTGTAGCAAATGCAATAAACTAATGCTTCTTACTATTGCGTAAGTCGAGAATTTCGTTTTACACGATCGAGTAATAAATACAGTTCGCTGATGGTTTGTATAAAGTTCGCTTGAATCTCCTGCAGTACATCAAAGTATGCTGCTGCTCCGCTACCCGTTATGGCGATTTCAATTGAGTTATCAAGTTGATTTCGTAAACGACGCAGCTGGTTAGGTAATAAGGGATCATCAGCAGGTCTGGTTATGCCAATAGCGATTAACTGAGCATTGCTTTTACGTTGTGCATAGATAATTTCATCTACCGAACCATACATGCCAAGAAATATGGCTTGCCAGCCATTAGATTTGCTTGCAGCTGCGAGTCGTAAGGCTGCAATATCGCTTACCTGCCCAGCAGGGGATGCACAGATAAGTTTATATTCTGACTCCGCAAATGGTTCGCTCATAACTAAGCTTGAGAGAAATCCGCGAATTGAATAAATTGCGATTGCATAATGTGTATCGCGCAAAGCGCCACGACGACACTCATCTTGAATATGTGAAACAAGGGGGCGCAATAGATCTTCTAATAAAAATATAATGCCTAAAGATTTCGATGCATCGCTTAAAGATCGATAAATGTCTTGGCTACTTAAACGTTGTATTGCATCTAGACAGTCATCAAAATACTCCATCACTGAACCAGTGCTGGGCCGTTGTTCAATTTTGGCAATCGGAATACGTGCAGCAGCAGATTCGTCTGTATCTACTAACTCACGAAGTTTTTGAATGGATAGTGTAGCTACGTCGCCTATGCGTCTTCCAGATGATGTAGCGCGACGTAATAAATTAAGCTTTTCTACATCATCATCGTTATACAATCTGCGGCTGTTACTGGCGCGTTTCGGATTAACTACGCTATAGCGACGTTCCCAAACTCGGATCACATCTGCTGTGAGCCCAGTGCGTCTTGCGACGACCTGGATAGGATGCTCATCAGTTGCTGCGCTTGTCTGTCTAGTAGTCACGTTAATCTGTCGTAGTTATGTCTAAGTGATTGTAGTAATTATGTCTGTTAATTGTAACATGTCTAGTGCAGCGTCATAGCTATGTATTAGACAAACTTAGGTCAGTATTGAATTTCTGTCTTTATATCTAGTTAACTGAGTGGTATATTGAATCATCAATAGGTTTTTCTTACAGGTTTAGGCCTGGCATGTAACGGAGGCGAACATGAAGAAGTTATTAATCAACGCGCGGTACTTTCTCGCACCTTTATTAATTTTAGCCAGTTTATTTGGCGTCCTCGCGGGCGGGCCATGGGTATGGACCGGCGTAGTACTGCTTGGCGTAGGCATCATTGTCGACACCTTAACCACCGCGCAAACCCCGGGCGCAGGCTTTGATGAAGAAGGTGAAACCAACGGAATCGTGCCACTACTCAATGGCACCATGTACGGCATGCTCGCCGTATTTGCGTTGATACAATTAGCCCTAGCCTGGCGCATCTGGCAATATGTCAACGGCGTACCGATTGGCACCACCGAAATACTGGGTCTAAGTGTTCAAGACGGCATCACCGGCACCCAACTATGGGGAGCCGTTATGTCCTCCGGCATCTTCGCCGGCATTGGTATTATTTACGGTCACGAACTTGCGCACACCAAAGGCTTCAGCTTCGTGATTGCCCGTTGGATGATGGCGTTAAGCGGCAAAGCCCATTTTTGCTATGCCCACGTATACAACCACCACCTAGAACTTGGCCATCAAGATGATCCTGCAACCGCACCGCGTGGCAGAAACATCTACGCCCACTATCCTTTATCCGGCATGGGTCAAAGCAAATTCCTATTCATGATGGAAAAGCAACGTCTAGAAAGAATTGGCGTCAACTTCCTATCCTGGCAAAATCGCTGGATCCGTGGCTACTTCATGGCCCTGCCAACCGTACTTCTGTTCTGGTTCGTAGGCGGCTGGATCGGCATACTATGTTTAGCCGGCCTATGGTTAATCTCCAACTTCGAACTAGAAGTGCTCAACTACCTTGAGCACTACGGTTTGATTCGTGAGAAAGGTCAACCGATAGACTACCGCCATAGCTGGGACAACAGCACCGCCTTCACCAGCTGGTTCTTCATCGAGATTGGTCGTCAAGGCGACCACCATGATCGTGGCGAGACCCACTTTTGGGAACTAGAAGAAGTGGGGGCTCCGAACTGCGGGCGTGGCTACTTCACCTTATTTGCGATGCTGCTCATTCCTCCCGTGATGCACGCCTACATGAAGAACCAACTGGCGAAGTGGGATGAGGAGATGGCGTCTGAAGGCGAACTCAAGATCGCAGCACAGATGAATAAACAAGCTGGGTACGTTTAA
>CAYXVH010000104.1:0-11232 GCA_964468615.1 uncultured Thiotrichales bacterium
TCTTCAATAAGTTCTTTTATGGTAATACCGGCATCAGTGATATGTACGCCTGGTTTTTTAACTCGACCACTTACAGAAAATGAACGCATACCGCTTCTACCGTTACGTCCTTGTTCAGAAAACCAAGACGCACCTTTTTCAAGAATGTCACGCACCCAAAATAAGGTTTCTAAATTATGTTCAAGAGTAGGGCGTCCAAATACACCAACTTGAGCAACAAAAGGAGGGCGTAAACGTGGCATGCCGCGTTTGCCTTCTATCGATTCAATCATCGCTGATTCTTCACCACATATATATGCACCAGCACCTCGACGTAATTCAATGTGTGGAAGCTGACATGGTGGATCTTTCTTAAGCTCATCTAATTCATGTAACAACATTGTGTAGCAATTTGCGTATTCGTCACGCAAATAAATATACACGCTATCAATGCCAACTACTTGCGATGCAATTAAGGCGCCTTCAATAAAACGATGTGGATCTTTTTCTAAGAAGTAACGATCTTTGAATGTTCCTGGTTCGCCTTCATCAATGTTAACGGCTAATACTCGCGGACCATCTTGCTTACTAACAATGTCCCATTTTTGCCCTGCAGGGAAACCAGCTCCACCCAGGCCGCGTAAGCCTGAGTCTTTCATGATTTCTATAACTTTTTCAGGACCATTGGTGGTATCAACCATGCGTTGAACTAATTGATAACCACCGCTATTAACATAGCTGTTATAAGTTATGTAATCCGTTATTGGTGACTCAATGTCATTTACTTCAACGGCTTGATTAATCGTTTCTAAAGTAGCGTGATCAATTGGCTTCTGACCTACAACTGCAATAGGAGCTGTATCACATCGGCCTACGCAAGGAACGCGTTGAATGCGTACTTTGTCGCCATGATATTTTGTGAGTTCGTTGACTAATGTTTCAGCGTTATTCATTTCGCAACTGATGGAATCACAAACTCGCACGGTTAACTCAGGCGGGGTCTGTTCACCTTCTTTAATTACATCAAAGTGATGGTAGAAGGTGGCTACTTCATATACTTCAGTAGTGGCTAAGTCCATTGTGCTAGCAAGTGCTGTGATATGTGCAGCAGAGATGTGACCAAACTTGTCTTGAATTAAGTGCAGATATTCAATCAATAAATCACGTCTGACGGGTAGAGCAGAAATTAAATCATGAACTTGTTGTAACGCTGCTGGGTCTACGTGTCGGCCGCGTTTTTCACCCTTCATTTTATTGCGTTTGCGTGAAACAGCTTTATCCATTGGCTTTAAAAAATCCTTAATAATCGAATTTGTATTGGTACAGGTAAATATAGACTATGGTTAGCGTATAAAATAGCGTATATATCATATGTTAATCAAATGCTTATAATTTTTATCCAATCCAAATTAACATTTCGCCTTGCCCGCCAACAGTGGTATCACCAATATAGCGTTGTACACGGCGACGCATTGGGTGGAGTGACTGGAAAGTGCTTTTATATTGCCTTAATTCATGCAGCAATAAGGTTAAGTATCCTAAATTATGGCGCCCACAATCATGAAAGCCTGTAAGCACATCTTTTGGTTTATGGGGCAATAAAATAGTGCCTCTTCTCATGCCAACGCCCACTTGTTTACCAATGGTGCCAAGGTTGGTTATGGTGCCAGCTATCATTCTGCTGGCGCAATAATTTCCTATATTACCTACTACCATAATGGTGCCGCGTCGTAATAGATCGCCAGTAAAATGACCACTATTGCCATGAACTAGAATAGTCCCACCAGACATACCTTTTTTATCACCAGCAAATGCGCCACCTAAATAATCATTTGCGTTGCCCGTTATTTCTATTAGACCTTTAGACATGCCACAACCTGCATAATCTTGTGTATTGCCATCTACGATTAACTTGCCTCCTGCTAGTTTAGCACCGGCAAAATGACCCACATCACCATTAACGGTAAGTTCAGAATTTTTTGTGAGCGCATGACCAAGGTAATCCATGCTTTGATTCGAATTTTCAAGCACAATAGGTTGGTTAGATAGCGAGCCAGATATCTCAAAAACATCGCCAACGTTAGTTTTTTCATTGTCAAATTGAAGCGGCAGCTTTTTAGCATCATCACTATTAGTTGATTCATTAATAGCGTGACTCAGCCAGCGCATATCCAGGCGCTGTTTTGAACTGCCTTTATATGTAACGGTTGTATGAGTCATTCATGATCTCTCTAAGATGAAAGTGATGCGGGCCTAAGTCACCGCCATAATTTCCACCAGTAATTTTTTCTATGCCCTGTGATTTGCCTAAATCACAAATTGCTTCAATACCACGTTGCATGGCCAGCCTAACATCTTCTTTAGTTAATCCATCAATTACAATTTCCATACAGGCTTCAATATTCTTGTCTAATACATTATCTGGACGTCCCTTCAAAGAGGGGCAGAAAGGATGGTTGGTAGATGCATTAAGGAATTTATATTTTGAACCGACTTTTGATCCTGAACGAACACCACCACCAGGGAAAGGCATAATGATATTGGGTAGCATACCAATTGCATCAATGGCAGCTTCGCAAGCAAGTAATGCATGCGATATGCCACGGGCAAAGACTAAAAGATTTCCGCCACCAATAGCTTTTTGATAACCCGTGGTTTCAGCGCAGATAAATTCTCCATCCATTACAGGAATGCGCCAATATCTTTTATCACCAATTTTTTTAGAAGTTTGAAAACCATCACCAAAGTAGCGAATATTTTTGCCTAGTGCGATTTGATCTTCACCTTCCATGCCAGGGAATACAGCAGTAGTCGGGCAGGTTAGTACACATTGACCAATGCGAGTTTGTAACTGCTTTTCTAAAGTTTTCTTGTCGGTTGAAAATAACAACACCGAAATGCCTGGGCGGCCATCTGGTGTTTCATGGTTACCAATAACTTTTTCTATTCCGGCTTCAACTCCGCAACCAATCACAGAGGTTGCGAATCCGGTCATGGTTTCAGCTGCGTGGCGTGCCCATTTATAGTTAATTGCAGTGATAATGACGCGTGTAGCACGCATGGAAAATGCTTCTGCAAAAGTGTCCTCAATTTCTACGCCATTAATAATCATACTAAACGATTGCTTCTAATTGTTTCCGCTAGTTATTGCTACTTGGATGGATCTCAATTTGATTCCCGATGCATTCTATCATTTCATCATTTGAAATCTTGAAGTTATTGAGTGAAATAGTCTGGTAATCATCAAAGTATTTCTTCAGTGGCTTCTCGATAGCACGATCATATTCAGGTTTAACTACATGAGTTACGCCTTGTACGGTTTCGATAATCTTGCCATCCTTCACAATTAATTTTCCATCTTTGAAAACATAGGCCGGCTTGGCAAACATTTGCTCTATATCATCTTGTTTGCGGTAGACCGTAACGTTGCCGTTAGCACCTTCGCCAAGATGCCCATGACTGCTTAAACCTAAAATCTTTGCAGGAGCTGCACGCGTCATGATGGCAATTTCATATAAAGAATATTCGCGATCCATTGCGGCAAGATTAGATGCTTTTTGCGCATCTTCATTGTGAATTTTAAATACATCGTTTCTGAACGAACGATCCATTAGTAATTTAATTAAGTGCGGATAGCTTGTAAAAGGTGCGCCATTTGGATGATCAGTGGTTAGGAAAATACGCCACGGATCGTTAACTTGTAAAAATATTTCTAAACCGATTGCCCATTGCAAAGAATTTACAAAACTTTTGTCACGATATTTAAATGGGATTACGCCGCAGCCTGCTTCACATTCAATATCCATTATTGTCCACTTCTTTGGTGACGCATGATCATGACCAAAATATTGCATCATTGTATCGCCAGAAGTGGTAATGGTTTGGCCAAACATTATTTGACCAACATCTGCGCTTACATTTTTGTTTTTGTTTATTGCTTCTGCTATTTCACATGCTGCTGAAGAAAATTTGTAATCACCTTCAATACCATAACTGTGAAATTGAATATGCGTTAAATGGATAGGCAAGCCATCGGCTGCTGCCATAGTGGCTAATGTTGATGAAAAATTTCCTGGCACACCTAAGTTACTAGCATGCACATGCAATGGGAAAGCAATGCCAAGTTCATGCACCGCTCTGCTTAGGGTTGCAATAATTTCTCTTGGTTTGCTGCCAGCAGGCCCGGTTTCATCAACATCAAGGCGACGTTGATTATATTTAAAAGCATGTATGCCCCCAGCGTTGACTACTTTAATACCTATGCATTGAGTTGCATTTAATAACCAAGCGACATAATCGTTAATCGCATTTTGTGTAGCGCCTTCGCGAATCATGTTTAATAAAAAATCGTCGTTACCTAGTAATGCGTAACCACCTTTATCAACCATGGGTGTATCCGCTAGCTCCATGTGTGCTTGCCGAGCATTAACGGGTAACACAGCGGGTTCAAAACATGCGGTATAGCCCATTTCTGCATAACGATAACCTGAGCTAAAAGTAGAAGGGACTGCGTGCCCATTACCAGAACGTAGAATGTCTGAGCCTGGGTGAGGGTGTGCGTGAGCATCTTCCAACATCATGGTGCGTGCGATGTTTACCTTGCCGCCACCAATATGTGTATGTAAATCAATTGCACCTGCCATAACGATGCAATTACTTAGATCATAGGTTTGATCTAACTTTTCATTATCCGTTAAATTCTTTTTTAACTTCCCATCTACTATATAAAGATCTTTTTTCTCGCCGTCGACTTGATGTATGGGATCGTAGACTTCGCCACCTGTTAGTTTTATTGCCATATTACTAAAGTAGCTCGATTAGTTTGTTTAACAAATCACTTGCAGCAGGAAGTTTGCTATCACGAATTTTATGTAAAGGTAGAGTTGCAACATTATCGGTTCGACATGCAAGACCTCGATGATCAATTCCTGGGATACCTACTGGTAAGTAAACTTCAGCAGATTCACATTTCATGTTGGGGTGACCTAGCACGATAGTAGGAATATCATGTTTTGGTGGAACGTCATCCGAGTTATAGGTGGCAATCCAAAGTAAGCAATCTGCTTCTTGGTTTTGCAACATGGTTGTACCATCGTAAAGTACAGGATTGTGTATTGGTGATTCCTGCGTGAACGACACAGGTAGTGGCACGCCAGTCTGCCAAGTTGCCACTTGGCTTGCGGTGATTTCACCTTTTGAGCCACCTAAAGGCAATCCCACGCAACGAATATTTTTCATTAATGTTTTGATCGACTCAGTCAGTGCTTGCACAGTATGTTCAGCTGATTCCTGGTTGAAGTCTCCAACACTCCATATAAGAGTGGTGTACTGGCTATTTGAAATAGTGTCGAGAATACTAAACAGCTGTTTAGTGTCCTTGTCATGTTCAGGATCAGATTCTGGGTTGTGTTCTAAAAAATATTCTTTAGGTCTAGTAACCACTTCTTGAAACCGGTATACAAGTGATTCAAGTAATGGATAGTTTAAATCGATGTGTGAAATATTATTCTCAGTCTTGCACCGTGTTGTGCCATCACTAGAAACATCAAGAATGAATATTTTTTTCTGGTTAGAATTTTCAGTGCCGAGGGTTTTTTCGGGAGTTAAAATTCGTTCCATCAAACGTGGAAATCTTGCAGGAACACCTGAGCCAAAAATCACAACACAATCAGCACGGTTGCGTACTTCAGCTAAAGTAGTTCTAACTTCGCCAATGCGTTGCATTACAGCGGTGCCTTTACGTATTGAGCGTCCATTGAGGTGATCAATTACTCCGCCCAACTTTTCGGTTAACGCCACGGCTTCTCGACAAGCTTGCACATCGGCAACCAGCCCACTTATTAATGGCAGTTTTGCTGCGCGTAATAATTCTACTGCTTTTTTTAGCGCTTGTTTTTCTGAAACAGGTTTGCCAGAAATCAACGGTGTTGGTAGCGAATTTGTATCTATAGAGGCGGCTGCAAAAGGCTTGGCACAGGGATGTGCAGAATCGGTCAATTTTACAGTTAGATCCGTCACTTCTACGGACAGATCATCACATAGCAATCCGCAATGCGGACAAGTTACATTTTCAAATTGCATGACTAATTATATTTGGTGAGCCTAACTGAGGAACAGTGTGATCGGGTGCGGCACTTAAACAGATAGTGAAGTGCTAGGTGTGACTGTTCGCATTTACTTCATAAATTCACTATTAAAATGTACCGTATGGAGTATGAATCGTCTGTATCTCGAATTCGACAGATTTTAGTGGGTAAATTAATGAATTCCATTCAATTTGGCCACATTTTATACATATTAATACCAGTATAGGAGTCAAAATTATGTCCAAATGGCGTGAAATTAAACCAGAACAAACCTACTCTGAAGAACAGATTACTCAGCGTTTAGCGGAAGAACTGCCAGAATGGTTCTACGAAAATGGCTGGATTCGTCGCAAGTACAAAACGCATAGCTGGAAGGGTACTTTGATGGTGGTGAATACTATTGGCCATTTGGCTGAAGTAGCCTGGCATCACCCTGATTTAACCGTATCTTATGCTTTTGTTATCTGCAAACTGATGAACCATGCAGCCAAGGGTGTTACCAACAAAGACTTTGAGTTGGCAAAGAAAATAGAAGAAGTAGTTCTATGGCAGCCTGGTAAAGAAGATAATGATTTAGAAGGTACGCCTAAAGATCAGAGGTTTGCATACCTGCAATACTGAGAGACGAAATCGGCATTGATTCGATTTGTAAATTCTTAATATTTTACTTTAAGTAGTAATATTAAGTCTCTATTGCATCAAGTAGTTTCTCTATTGAATTTGTAATGGCTTCGGGGGGTAAGCCATAGGGGATGATATTGGTCACTTCGCCAA
Source organism: uncultured Thiotrichales bacterium (assembly GCA_964468615.1). Taxonomy (GTDB): domain Bacteria; phylum Pseudomonadota; class Gammaproteobacteria; order UBA4575; family UBA4575; genus JABDMD01. The sequence goes on from CAYXVH010000104.1 coordinate 6,840, forward strand.
CTGTATTTATAATATAGAGGTTGGAAGTGTGGTCTACAGTATATTGACCACTTGCAACATCGCCTTCATAAGAAAAGAAACCTTGGAATTGTTTTACTACTTTATCTATCTCTTCAGATGTTCCTGTTAAACCAATGAAATCATTACTAAAATATTTTAAATAATTATTCAGAATTTCAGGTTTGTCACGTTTGGGATCTACAGTAACAAAGATCGGCTGCACATGTTTTGCACGTTCGCCGAGTTGCCCGAGAACGGTCTGCACCGTGCTCAATGTATTGGGGCATACATCTGGGCAATGGGTAAAACCAAAGAATAATATCACAACCTTACCGCGTGAATCGGTAGATGAATAAGGCTTATTTAGTTGCGAAGTTAACTCAAAATTGCCGCCAATGCGGTTTTCATCGCTAAAAACAAGAGCAGGTAATAAACATATGAATAAAATTGTTATTTGTAGAAGTGAAGATTTAAACATTTTGAGTAATAGTTGTAATACTTAGCTAAAGCGTCGTAATAGTTACGTATATGAGAGTTAGAGAACTTACTATCCTAGCAGTTCCCTGATTTAGCTATTAAAATGCATAATTTCAATAATAATTACAGTAACTTATCCCTTGCTAGCGAATATAATTGATATGTTTATTAAAACGATCGATTTTGTCTAGCTTTATGTCTAATTAAATTGAGTAGCACTTTGATTTTTCAGTAAATTAGGTAAGCAATGATAATATCTTTGATTGGGCTACAAGATGCGTCATAATGTCACAACTGATTCTCACAGCATCAGGCAGTTGCTTGAAGTGAGTAACAGCTCGGTCATGCTTGAGTAACACTAAGATTTTTATCCTCGGTTAACTAATCTATAACGATAATATGGAGTCATAAGATTATGAAGAAGAAGGCAATATCAAAAGCCAAATGGATGCGGAGCATCGTCACATTCACATGTGTGTTGTTCGCTTCGGTAATTGGCTTTCAATCTACCGCAATGGCAGATGAGACATGCATGTCTCCCTATATGGCGAAAATTGTAGGCCAGGAAGACTATGTCTATGTTTGGACTTTAGGTGTTGAAGGTATGGGTGACGGGCAAGATAAGCTTGTTACACTTTCTGTTAATCCTGAAACTGACACATACGGAAAAGTTGTAAATGTTTTATCAGTAGGTGGTCGTAATGAAGCGCATCACTCTGGTTTAACCGATGACCGTCGTTATCTTTTTGCTGGTGGATTAGACAGCAACAAGATCTTTATCTTTGACGTGCACACAAACCCAGGCAAACCAACTCTTCATAAAGTAATTACTGACTTTGTTGAAAAGACAGGTGGCATGGTAGGCCCCCACACAATGTACGCATTACCAGGTCGTATTATGGTAACTGCATTATCAAATAACGTTGATCACGGTGGTCGTACTGGTATGGCTGAATTCACTAACGAAGGTGATTTCATTGCAGCACACTGGAATCCAACGGATGAAGACCTTCGTGGTGCAGAAAAAGTAGGTGGCGCTGCTGACGGGTATGGTTATGACATACGCGCATTACCACGACGCAACGTAATGCTTACTTCTTCATTCACTGGTTGGTCAAACTACATGATGGACTTCGGTCAAATGTTAGGTGACCCAGAAGCGATGAAGCGTTTTGGTAACACTGTTGTAGTTTGGGACTTGCACACTCGTAAGCCTAAGAAAGTATTTGAAGTACCTGGTGCGCCATTAGAAATTCGTTGCGCATGGGGTGCGACTAATAACTATTGCTTCACTACTACTGCATTAACTTCAAAGATTTGGTTAATTTATGAAGATGAAGCAGGTGAATGGCAAGCAAAAGATGTGGGTGATATTGGCGATCCATCTAAAGTGCCATTACCTGTAGATATTTCAATCACTGCCGACGACCAAGGCCTATGGGTGCAAACTTTTTTGGATGGCAAAACTCGGTTCTTTGATATTTCAGACCCACACGCTCCTAAGCAAACCTATGAGCACCAAATTGGTGAGCAAGTTAATATGATTTCACAAAGCTGGGACGGTAAGCGTGCTTACTTCACTTCATCTTTGCTAGGTAGTTGGGATAAGACAGGTGAAGCAGATGAGCAATATTTCAAACTATTCACATGGAATGGTAAGAAGCTTTCTCATGAGTTCACTGTAGACTTTTATGAGTTGAAGTTAGGTCGTGCGCATCAAATGCGTTTCGGTGCTTACTCGCTTTACTCTCAAAAGCCGAACTCTAGCGGCACAATGTTGTCTCAAACTAAGTAAGGGCTGCACTAGTTACATTGATGTAACTTAGCAAGCTAAGTTCGAAACAAGGCCGCCCTCGAGGCGGCCTTGTTGTTTCTGCAATCTTAAGAATGGAAACTCAAACACATTTCATAGATGAAAATTTCATATTTAATTATTCTAGTTTTATTGTTGTTTTTTACTGCATGTGATCGTGATGACGCACCACTACCAGATTCTCACCAAGCGATTGCCGAGCGAGAAGTAATGGTTATGGCAGATGGTTGGGTTGCAAAATTGCCTTATGATGTACCCAAGCCGGGAAGTTATACCCTGCCTAAAATTAGTGCTGCTTCTGGTGGCACGGTATTAGGTGTTGAAGGTGAAGAGCTTGAATTAGATGGTCTATTGGGCAATAAAATAGTATTGCTAACCTTTATATATAGTAGTTGTACGGATCTTAATGGCTGCCCATTAGCGACTGCGGTATTTTATAAAATCAAAGAGCGTTTTAAGAATGACCCAAAGCTTGCCGATAAAATTCGTCTAATTAGTATTAGTTTTGATCCAGAGCACGATACACCTGAGATAATGAGTTTATATGGCGCGGGATTTGAGGGTGGTGAGCCCGAATGGGTGTTTTTAACCACTGCTTCTGAAGAGGCTTTATTGCCGATTACCAGCCAGTATGGCCAGCTAGTAATTAAAGAGTATGATGATGAAGGTGAATATACAGGTGCGATGGCGCATGTATTACGTGCATTTCTAATTGATCGTTCTAAGAATATTCGTCAAGAGTATAGTGTTTCTTTTTTGCATGATGAACTTGTGAGCACGGATATTAAAACGCTTTTGATAGAAGATGGAATTATAGAAATGGACCCCATTCAATAATGATTTTACGCCGACGAAACATAGTCTATGTTATTAATGCCGTGATACTTATCGGTGTTGTTGGTTTTGTTGCCACTTCGGAAAAACTATATAGCTCAACGGAAGCAGAATCGTCTGCAGGGGAGAGTAAGCATTTCTATGGTCCTGGTGATAATAAGCAAGGCTATGACTCAATAAATTACAAAACGAATGCGCTTGATTTACAAAAACGCATTGGCAAACAAGCTGATCTATTAAAATTTATTAACAACCCTCCTTTGGGTTTGCCAGCAGTACCTGTTCCGGCTGATAATCCAATAACTAAGGAAAAAGTTTCTTTAGGAAGAAGATTGTTTTTTGATAGACGTCTATCTATTAATGACACCTTTTCATGTGCAATTTGCCACATTCCTGAACAAGGTTTCACGAATAATGAAATACAAACCGCTGTAGGTGTAGAAGGGCGTTCTGGCAAACGTAATGCGCCTATGATTTATAACGTCGCATACTTAGAATTAATTTTTCATGATGGACGTGAGTCGACATTAGAACAACAAGTCTGGGCGCCATTTTTAGCACGCAATGAAATGGCTAACCCATCAATTGGTTATGTAATTAATAAAATTAAAGCCATTCCTGAATATAAAGGTCTATTCGAAAAAGCCTTTGGTGGTCGTGGACCTACGATGGAAACCGTAGGCATGGCATTATCTGCATATCAACGTACGCTGAATTCAGCTGATTCACCGTTTGACCGGTGGCATTTTGGCAAACAAGAAGATGCAGTAAGTGAGCAAGTAAAAAGAGGTTATGAATTATTTAATGGCAAAGCAGCTTGTAATGCATGTCATTTAATACACGATGACTATGCTCTGTTTACTGACAATCAATTTCATAATACGGGTTTGGGTTATCTAGCATCAATGGGTGCCACTTCCAAAACTACACGCGTACAACTTGCCCCAGGTGTGTATGCAGATCTCGATAATGAAGTAATTAAGAGTGTATCAAGGCCAAAAGCAAATGATGTGGGTCGCTATGAAGTGACAGAAAATCCAAATGACCGTTGGAAATTTCGTACACCAACCTTAAGAAATGTTTCTTTAACTGCGCCATATATGCATGATGGTTCGCTACACACGCTACGACAAGTTATGGAGTTTTATAATCAGGGCGGTGTGCCAAATGAAGTGCTTAGTCCTTTAATTAAACCATTAGGGCTTACGGATGAAGAGATGGACGATCTGGTTGCATTTATGAATTCATTAACTGGTAGCAATATAGGAG